>DASVLZ010000099.1:0-10172 GCA_036384615.1 Sediminibacterium sp. | reverse complement strand
CCTGCGATTTGGCATCCAGTTCCTGCTTTTCATCCAGCGGCAGGTTGGAATAAATGGTAACGGGGGCGCCCCTCGCCGATTGCACTTCTACCCATTGCGGCTTGCGGATAACGCGCCAGTTGGGGTTATTGCGGAACTGGGCAACGAAAGCATCGAAGAAAGTGCGCCCGTCCTTATCCCCGTAAAAAAACTGCTGTATCACAATACGCTTCGCGGTATCGCGCAGCAACTGGTTGGGCATGGTATAGATGGGATTGATGCCCAGCTGCGCTGAAATATCAATATGGTTCGAAGAATCCATCGACAGGAAGATCGTATTGAGCAGGTTATAGATGACCGTACCCCTCTTGTTCTTCTTCTGCCTGTTCTCGGCCAGTTTCAGTTGCACCTGGTCAAGTATGAGTTTGCGTAACGATTTATTGTAAATACTGCCGTATGAATCTGCCACATCCACCGCATCTTCCAGCGTGCGGGTATTTTCCAGGCCGCTCACAAAGTTCTTCATATACGCCTGTGATGTGTTTTTATCCATCCTGTCGAGGAATTTGTCCAGCGTATTATACGCCGCGCACATCTTCAGGAATTTCTTGTAATAATCATTGTGTACTAACTGCAGCAGCGAGTCCGATTTCGACTTGCCGAGCCTGTCTATGATCCTCGGGTACACTCCGCTTACGAAGCTGGAAGTATATATTTCATCCTCGCTCAAAACAGCAATATAATACAGCTCCTCAGGTGATAATCCTTCCAGTTTTTTGAATCGGATGTTGAGGTTGGTGAGGTCATGCAGGGCATTGATCTCGTTCACGTACAGTTCCACCGCCTTGGTATGCAGCTTATTCACCAGCGCTTTGGCCGCCATAGGTGTATCGCCATGCTGCATGCGCGCCGCGTAACCGATACGGGTTTTCACCAGCAGCGAATAGTATTCACTGGAATCATTTTTCAACAACGGCGTGATCTGGTCTATGGTGATCTTGCCATTATAGATATCATCCAGGAAAGGGAAATACATACGCCCTGTTTTCATCTCCGACATCCGCACAATGGCCTTTACAAGAGGATGGTTGATGGAATGAATGCGTTTTCCGAGACTGCTGCTGGCATCACTGGCATAATTGTATAACTCTTCCTGGTCGCGGAAAGCTGCAATGATGATCAGGCTGTCGGCATACCGGTTATTGGGATACTTCTTCAGTATCTTCATCACATTGTCCGGATCGCGCTGGCAGGCTTTCAGTACCAGTATGTCTTTTGCGGGAACAATGCCCGCGTTATCCTGCAGGGCATAATTATCCACCAGTATCTGCCCTACTTCCATGGGATTATCCCGGACCACGCCCAGTATGGACCGGCCGTTGATATCGAGCCGCATGGCATCATCATAGGCTTTGACCAGGCTCGGGAACATGGCGCCATTGAAAGCCCTGGCCCGGTAGCCCGAAATAAAGGAGGAAAGCATTTCATTGATGCCCCGGAGCCATTTGAACCTGGTGTTATTATCCAGCGCGGTATTGATCTCGATGCCCGCGCGCATATTATTCACCAGTACTTTTACCGAGCGGTTGATGGACCTGTTAAGGGTATCATTTTTGGTAAGGGGGAACCGGGATATGGTGGTCAGCGCGTTAACGATGGATTCGTGGTGCAGTTGCCTGATAGCCGGGATGGCAGGCATGGGTATCTCACGCTGTCCAAAGGAAATACACGCCATTAACAACCCTGCTGCAAAAAGACTGATTTTCTTCATTCGCATAATTCAATACAAAAATACTGCCATCAGCCATAAGATGCATTTCCGGCCTTTTTTGCAGTTAACAATAACATAATAAACCCGTTTCCCCATTTTGAGGCAGACAGAAATTAATTTTGTGTAAACATAACGTTAACATGGAAGGAAAGGCTAATAAGATACTGATCGCCGATGATGAACCGGATATTTTGGAGATCATCAGTTATAACCTGGGGAAGGAAGGATATGAGGTGCATACCGCCAAAGACGGGGGCGAAGCTATTGA
Source organism: Sediminibacterium sp. (assembly GCA_036384615.1). Lineage (GTDB taxonomy): Bacteria > Bacteroidota > Bacteroidia > Chitinophagales > Chitinophagaceae > Sediminibacterium. The sequence continues at coordinate 8,154 of DASVLZ010000099.1, read as the reverse complement.
AAAGGCCAAAATACTGCAGCCCGACCTGATCATCCTCGATATCATGATGCCCCGCAAAACCGGGGTGGAGGTATGCCAGTTGCTGCGCAGCATGCCCGCCTTCCAGAATACCCTGATCATTTTCCTTACAGCCCTCAGCGATGAGGCTTCGGAGATCAAGGGCCTTGAAACCGGGGCAGATGATTATGTAAGCAAACCCATCAGCCCCAAAGTACTGGTGAGCCGGGTAAATGCCCTGTTCCGCAGGATAAACCATAAAGAGGCCGATAATAAAACGATAGAAACCGGCAATATCATCATTGATCCTGTCAGGTTCCTGGTAACCACAGATGGCCGCGAGCTCTCGCTCGCGAAAAAGGAATTTGAATTGCTGTACCTCCTCGCTTCCCGTCCCGGCCGGGTATTCCTCCGCAACGAGATCCTGTCACAGGTATGGGGTAATGACGTGATCGTTGGCGACCGCACCATAGATGTACATATCCGCAAAGTGCGGCAGAAACTGGGAGTGGACTGTATTACCACGGTAAAAGGGGTTGGGTATAAGTTTGAGCTTTGATGGGAAGTACGATTTACCTTTACACAACCATGCTCACCCCTAAGAATTTTTCACCGCAACAGCTATCGGCACTCACGGCCGTCTTGTTGTCGATACCCGTATCGCTGGGTATATGGGTGCTGAGGCCCGACTGGATCATTGCACTGGTATCTTTCGGCCTGGTGTTCGGCGGGTCTTACCTGCTGATCCGTTTTATGCTGGAGTCTTTTATCTACCGCAAGATCAAGCTGATCTATAAATTCATTTACCAGACCAAGGCCACCAAACGCGAGGAAACCTATTACAAATACATCCTCCCCCAGAAAGGCATTGATGAGGTACGGGCTGATGTGGAACAATGGGCCGAGCAGCGCAGCGCCGAAATAGAACAGCTGAGAACCAATGAAGCCTACCGGAAAGAGTTCCTGCAAAACCTGGCGCACGAATTCAAGACACCCATATTTGCCATACAGGGTTACGTAGATACTTTGCTGGGCGGCGCTATGGAAAACCCGGAAGTAAGTAAACGTTTCCTGGAGAATACCGCCAAGAATGTAGACAGGATGGTAACGCTGGTATCCGATCTCGATGAGATCACCCGCCTCGAAAGCGGGAGGCAGCCTTTGTATAAGACCAATTTTGTAATACAGGACCTGATCAGGGAAATATATGATGCGCTGTCTATCAAAACCAGCGCCAGGAATATCCGCTGCAGCATCAAGAAGGGATGCGAATATCCCATTACCGTATTTGCCGATAAGGAAAAGATACGGCAGGTGCTGAACAACCTGTTCGAGAATGCTACCAAATACGGTAAACAGGATGGCACCATCGTTACCAGTATCTACAAAACCGATGGACGGCATGTGCTGATCGAGATCAGTGATGATGGCATCGGTATTTCAGAAGAACACCTGCCCCGCATCTTTGAACGTTTTTACCGCACCGACAGGGGACGAAGCCGCAATGTAGGCGGTACGGGACTGGGTCTTGCCATCTGTAAACACATCATCGAAGCGCATAACCAGACCATTCATGTACGCAGCAAACCCGATGTGGGCACTACCATAGGTTTTACACTGGATACCCGTAAAGACTAAACTGCCCCGATAGACATCAGGGCAGTAACATGAGAAAATGATTGATTCGCTTGCTATGCGCTGCAAATGTGCTACCCGTATGTTATGGGGATATGATGCCAATGCGATCAAAATGTTACTGTTTCACAGCGGGATAGCCTGTTATTCAGATACAAAAAAGCCGCTGAAGTCCATATTACCAAATCATTAATTATTCCTGCAAGCCTTCAGGAGCAATGCATACACTTATTTTTGCCAAAATAAAACGCTCATGGGTATTAACAACTTCGGCCGTTTGTTCATGCCAAAGAACAAGGTTTTCTATGAACTGTTTGAGGATGTAGCTGAAAAAGTGCATGAAATGGGCCTGAGGCTCAAGGAAATGGTAAGCGAACCCGACCACAACAAAAGGGCTTCCATACTGGCGCTGATAGAGGACCTAGAGCATAAGAATGACGACAATACACATAAAATATTCACAGAGCTCGGTCGCAATTTCATTACTCCTTTCGACAGGGAAGACATCCATTACCTTGCAACCGCCCTGGATGATATCTGCGATTATGCCTACGCTTCTGCCAAAAAGATCAACTTTTACAACGTAAACCCGAATGATACAGGCATCCAGAAAATGGCCGACCTGATACTGCAGGGAACCGCGGAGATCAGGAAAGCTGTGATGGGACTGCGCGATATGAAGAACCTCCGTGAAATGACCGAGGCCATGGTAAAAGTAAACAGTATAGAGAACCAGGCGGATGATGTGTTTGATATGAGCATTGAAATGCTGTTCCAGCAGGAAAACGATTTCAAGGAAGTGATCAAGAAAAGAGAAATATACCAGGTAATGGAGATCGTTACAGACAAATGCGAAGACGCTGCGAATGTGATTGAATCCATCATCATCAAATACGCATAATTCATTACTAATTAATAATCCCTAATTATTAATTAACTACCTGCCGCTCATGTTCACATTATTGATCATCATCATTGTACTGGCTTTCATCTTTGATTATATCAACGGGTTTCATGATGCGGCCAATTCCATTGCCACCATCGTTTCCACCAAAGTGCTTACGCCGTTCCAGGCGGTAGTATGGGCTGCGTTCTTCAATTTCGCAGCTTTTTTTATTGCCAAATATGTTTTCAAGGAATTCGGCATCGGCAATACGGTGGCCAAATGGGTAAATGGTGAATTCATTACCCTGCAGGTGATCCTGGCAGGCATTATCGCCGCCATTATCTGGAACCTGATCACCTGGTGGTTCGGCATACCTTCCAGTTCTTCGCATACGCTGATGGGTGGTTTTGTAGGAGCAGCCGTAGCACATGCCGGCTCCCTGAGCGCGCATGGTGCTGATGTGATCAACTATGCCAAAGTGGTTCCTACCTTCCTGTTCATATTCCTGGCGCCACTGATCGGTATGGTCATCGCCTTTTTCATTACCATCCTTATCGTGCACCTGTGTAAACGGGCCAACCCCTACCGGGCGGAGCATTGGTTTAAACGGCTGCAGCTGCTGTCATCCGCTGCCTTCAGCCTGGGGCATGGCAGTAACGACTCACAGAAAGTAATGGGCATCATCGGCGCCGCTATCATTTATTATGAGGGCACAAAGGGTAATCATATGGATTTTAACCAGTTTGTTGCGCATTACGACTGGGTGCCGGTTACCAGCTTCCTGGCCATAGGACTGGGTACTATGAGCGGGGGATGGAAGATCGTTAAGACCATGGGCACACGCATTACCAAAGTAACCCCGCTGGAAGGTGTGGCAGCCGAAACCGCCGGCGCCATGACGCTGTTCATCACCGAGCATTTTAAAATACCTGTTTCCACCACGCATACCATTACCGGTTCGATCATTGGCGTAGGCGCCACCAAAAGGCTTAGCGCCGTGCGCTGGGGCGTTACCGTAAACCTGCTGTGGGCATGGATACTGACCATTCCTATTTCGGGATTGATCGCCGCCGCGGTTTATTTTATCCTCAAACTGTTCGTGTAACCGTTTGCACGCCCCCTGTTTACGGAAGCCCTGCTTACTTGCCAAATTTGACCTTACTTTGCAGCTATGAAAAAAGTACTGGTTACGGGCGGCTGTGGTTTCATCGGCTCCCATACTATCGTTGACCTGCTGGAAAATGGTTTCGATGTAATATCCATCGATGATAACTCCCGTTCTTCTGCATACCCTATGATCGGTATTGAACAGATCACCGGTAAAAAAATAAAGAACTACCAGGTAGACCTCAAGAACTTTGATGATACACTCGCTGTTTTCCAGGAAAACCCGGATCTCGTGGGCGTTATTCATTTCGCCGCCTTCAAGGCCGTGGGCGAATCTGTTGAAAAGCCGCTGATGTATTATGAGAATAACCTCTTCGGCCTCATCAACCTGCTGAAATGCGTCCAGGAGTTTTCTATCCCGCATTTTGTATTCTCTTCTTCCTGTACTGTATACGGTAATCCCGATGCATTACCGGTGGTGGAATCATCGCCCATCAAAAAAGCGGAATCGCCTTACGGGGCTACCAAGCAGATGGGTGAAGAGATCATCAGCAATTTTGCATCCGGTAAGGTATCCTGTATATTATTACGGTATTTCAATCCCGTAGGGGCACATCCTTCCACCATTATCGGCGAGCAGCCCATCGGCAGGCCGCAGAACCTGGTGCCTGCCATTACACAGACCGCTATCGGTAAAATTTCCAAGCTTACCGTATATGGCAATGATTATCCCACTCGCGATGGCAGCTGTATACGCGATTATATTCATGTATGCGATATTGCCAGCGCACATACGCTTGCCCTGCAATACCTGATAGCCGGGAAAAACGATGCCGCCTGCGAAGTGTTCAACCTCGGCACCAGCAATGGCGTAACCGTGCTGGAAGCCATCCATGCATTTGAAAAAGTAAGCGGCGTACAGCTCAACTACGAGATCGGACCCCGTAGGGCGGGAGATGTGGTGGCCACGTATGCCAATAATGAATCAGCAATAAAAAAACTTGGCTGGCAGATCAGGTACGACCTGGATGAAATGATGCGCACCGCATGGGCCTGGGAACTTAAAATCAGGAAAGCGGAAGAAACGGTCAAAAGCAACTAAAGCGTATTATAGTACACAAACAGCTTTTCGAGATCTGCCTGTTTTTTCAGTTTGAGTTTTTCCTTTTTGATATATGCTGATACTTCGCGGGTCTTATCGTTCAGCAATAACAACACATCTTCCGGCCGGGCAAGTTTGGCAAACTGTTTTCCCGTGTAACCGTAGTAACTGGTCAGCTTATCTGTTCTTCTTACAGTGGATGCGCTGTTATATTCCTTGTATTCCACTTCAGAAAATGTTGTGTTCATGAGTAATTGCGCTTTGCCTGATACCAACTGCAGGTAGTAAGTGTCGGCAGTAAGTTTCTCTATCGGCGGCAAGCCTTTTACAAATACGGCATTGGCCCCGCCTTCGCCCCTGCCCGTGAATTCAATACGGTTTACCGGGCTGGTCAGCTCCATTTCATTGCCTTCCTTATCCAGGTAAAACACGCGGTTGTTCTGCAGGTTCAGTTTCAGCCGCGTACCTGTAACGGGTTTGGTATTGCCTTCGATAAACAGGAGCCCATCCAGGAAATCTTTATTAAAAAGATAAGTGGCCTCCCCGGCAGTAGCTTTTTTTGAGAGGATGGGATTACCATTACCATCTGTAAGGGTATTGAGAGAATATCCTACCTGGGCATCTGCTGCCGCAGCGAAAAAAAATACAGCAATGGCTGCAAAGCAACGTGTAAAAAGGCATTTCATACGTGGTGAACCGATGTGTGCATCTAAGGTACACCCGCAGTAAAACAAGCCTGCCGTATATACCGGGGCATTTTACCCAATCCGGTATTTTATATTACTGAAGAATGAAAATGACGGATGAAACAATGGATTCATCCACAGGTGAGCAGGTTATTTCAACAGGCTGCTGTTATAAAATGCGAACAGTTTGCGCAGGTCTTCTTCTTTCCTGAGGCGCAGGTTCTGGCTGCCGGTAAACTGGTCAACCTCTTTCTGTTTTTCAGGGAATAACCGGGTAGCCAGTTCATTGCCTTTCCCCAGTTTGACCATTCCTTTACCGGGTGTATAGGCATAATATACCACGCTGTTATCGAACTTGCGTATGGTAGTGCCTGAGCCATATGGCTTTTGATCCATATAAGATACCTGTACAAATTTCAGCAGTTGTACAGTGCCTGTATCCAGTACCTGGTAATAGTTTTTGCCAGTCTGCTTATCCACCGCAGGATACCCGCTGCGGAAGATAGCCGGAACACCATTGGTATTGCACCCGGTAAACTGTACGTATTCCAGCGGCGATGTGGCTTCCAGTTCCGGGCCGTTCTCTACGCGGTAATACAATATATTATTCTGCAGGTCCAGTTTTGCCTGCAGGTTGCTGTACATTTTTCCTTTGACCACTTTAATAACCGCAGCGCAATACTGATCATTGAAGAACGGGGAGCCATCCATGTCGTATGCGTTAGCCTGCGCTTTGATGGGACTGCCGTTGAGGTCGCTCAGCATCTTGTTGCTTTCATAGATCATATTACTGGGTATCTGGCTGATGGCCAGTGCCGGAGCAGAGAGTAATGCTATAATGATCAGGTACTTCATGGCAAATACATTTTTGCTTTCTAAAATAAGCAACTTATGGTAACCGGGCTACTGCGTTAACATTTTTTCTGCATTTTCCGCAACCTGCAGGGCTTCAATGAATTCATCAATATCGCCCCCGATCACTGCATCGAGGTTATAAGAGGTAAGCCCTATGCGATGGTCGGTAACACGGCCCTGCGGCCAGTTATAGGTCCTGATCTTGGCGCTTCTGTCGCCTGTGCTGACCAGCGTCTTCCGCCTGCTGGCGATCTCTTCTTCCTGTTTGCGTACCTGTTCTTCATACAACCTGGTACGCAGCATTACCATGGCTTTTTCGCGGTTACCCAGCTGCGAGCGCTCTGTCTGGCACACCACGGTAACGCCGGTGGGTATATGGGTAAGGAATACCTTGGTCTCTACTTTGTTCACATTCTGTCCGCCTGCACCGCCGCTGCGCGCGGTTTCCATCTTTACATCGCTTTCCTTCAGTTCAAAATCCACTTCTTCCGCCTCGGGCATTACAGCCACTGTTGCCGCCGAAGTATGCACCCTGCCCTGTGTTTCAGTTGCGGGCACACGCTGCACGCGGTGTACGCCGCTTTCAAATTTAAGCGTGCCGTATACATCTTCACCGGTCACTTCCACCACCACTTCCTTATAGCCGCCCACAGTTCCTTCGCTCTCGCTCACGATGGCCGTTTTCCATCCCTTGCGGGCACAATAACGCAGGTACATGCCCAGGAGATCGCCCGCAAACAGGCTGGCTTCATCACCGCCGGTGCCGGCACGTATTTCGAGCATGGCGTTTTTATCGTCCTGCGGGTCTTTGGGTATCAGCAGTCGTGTAAGTTCCCCTTCCAGTATGGTCTTTCTTTCTTCCAGCGCGGGCAGTTCCATCCTGGCAAGCTCCCGCATATCTTCATCAGAGCCATACTGCGCTTCTTTGGCAAACTCATAATCCGCCATCACTTTTCTATACTCCTCATAAGGATGCACGATCTTCTCTAACTGCCTGTATTCCTTACTATAAGCGCCAAACTCCTTCTGGTTGTTGATGATCTCGGGGTTGGTGAGGGCGATGCCCACCTGCTCAAATCTTGCCTTTATCGCGTCCAGCTTATCCAGCATATCGGTAATTTAAGGTGGCAAAATTAGGCTTTTGCAATTTGCAATCCCCCATCTGCAATTGTTAAGTATCTTGAAGTCCTTTTTTGAAGCCCTTTTACACTTACCTATGAAGTCGATCTTATTCAGCAGTTTACTTATTGCATCATTTATCCGGCTGCCGGCACAAACCGCCGATGTACTGATCAGGAACGGGAAAATACTGGACGGCACGGGCAACAGCTGGTTTTATGGGGATATCGCCGTGAGCAATGGCAAGATTTCCGCTATCGGTCACCTCGATAAATGGACTGCCGGCAAAACCATCGATGCCAGCGGACTGATCGTTGCCCCCGGTTTTATAGATGTGCACACACATATCGAGGATGATGAAAAAAGAAATCCTACCGCCGATAATTTTATCTATGATGGCGTTACCACCGTGGTAACAGGTAACTGCGGCTCTTCTCGTGTTGATCTGGGTGCTTATTTCGCCATGCTCGACAGCCTGAAGACTTCCATCAATGTAGCTTCCCTTATCGGCCATAATGATGTGCGCAAAGCCGTGATGGGCACGGCAAGTCGCGATCCATCGGAACAGGAACTGCAGAAAATGGAAGCCATCGTTGAAAAAGCAATGAAGGATGGCGCCGTTGGTTTTTCTACGGGCCTCATTTATATACCAGGCACTTATTCCAAAACAAGTGAAGTGGTGCGACTGGCCAAAGTGGCTGCGCGCTACCATGGCGTGTATGCCAGCCATATGCGTGATGAGGGTGACAGCGTTATCCAGGCTATTG
>DASVLZ010000098.1:0-3144 GCA_036384615.1 Sediminibacterium sp. | reverse complement strand
AGCGCCTGGTCTTCGATGATAGCGATCACTTCTCCCTTGCTTATTTTCATACCGGGCAGCAGTCGGGTGCTTTTCAGGTATCCGCCAAGGGGAAAGCTCACAGATACCATGTTCTGCGGGGGCACATCCGCTTCTCCGTTTACCACGAGTTCGGTTTTTAATGGCTGCCTGCTGACTATACCGGTTACAATGCCCCCGTTCTTTACCTGGGCTTCTGTGAGTATAATGTTTTCCCCGGCTGCTTCGGTAGCCTTTTTTTCTTCCTGCGTGGATGGCTTACCGGAGCAGGCGTACAGGAAACAGGATATGATGATGACGATGTTTCGCATATGATGGTTATCTTTCGTTGAGGTATTCTAATTCTATCAGTAATTCATTGTGTTGCTTTACTGCATCCAGGTAGCTGATGCGGATGGAGATGGCATTATTCATCAGTACCGTCCATTCGAGGTAGCTGAGATTACCGCTCCGCAGGCTGATGCCCGCATCGTGTATGATCTGTTCCGACTGCTGCAACCCGTTCTGCTCATAATATTTTACGATGGCCTGTTCTTTCTGCCATTCGGCCAGCAGTTGCTGCCGGGTATTTTTCAGCTGTGCTTCTGCCATATATGTGTTCAGCTGTGCTATAGACTCCTGCACTTTACCTGCTTGTATCCTTGCTTTGGCAGCACTGCGGAATAAAGGCAGGGCCACCGACAGGTTCAGTACATGAAAGCGGTTGCCGGCCCCATAATATTTCTGCGTAATGCCGTCCGGGCTCTGGTACCCAACGATCGACTGGTTGCTGTACCCTACTCCTATTTCGGGAAGCTGCCTGCTGCGCTCTACATCCACCTGCGCCGCGGCTGTGCGCTCGAGGGAGCGGTAGTATTGGACAGAGGGGTGTAAAGCAGCGCTAAGCGTATCTGATAATATTTCTCCTTCTTTTTTCAGCGATGCATAGGAGGGTAGCAGCAGGTTGTCTGTATTGAGCAGCCATTGCAGTTTTCGTTGTACAAGCAACATGTCTGCATCCAGCTGCACCAGCTGTACTTTGATCTGCTGCAGCTGTACTTCACTGTTTGTTTTTTCGAGAAGGCTGGTTTCTCCCGAACTGTACCTCAATGCGGATGCTCTTCCTGTTTCCGTGTAGATGGAATCCAGCCTGCGGAGCAATTGTTTCCTTTCGGAAAATCCTGCAAGTGCGTAGAACAGTTTTTTCACTTCGCGAAACAGTTCTGCTTTTTTCCAGCCGGTTAATTGTTCCTGTGCCGATGTTTCTGCACGGTACAGGTTACGCTGCCGCTGGTATACAGCCGGCATGCTGAATGACTGGTTCAACAGGAAACGGGTATCGTTCATAGCGCTGTTCACCTGCCCATATTCAGCATTCAGCATGGTTTTCGGCGGGTCGAATACGCCCGACTGCAACTGCTTCCAGTATTCAGCCTGCCTGCGGGATCCCTGCAGGTTCAGGTTCTGCTGTTCCGCCATACGGAGCATATCATCCAGCTGCATTTTTTGCTGTGCGGAAGCATGGGTGAATGATCCTGCTGAAAGCAATGTTACCAGCATCACACTCACCGCTGCCATTCCTTTCCGTTTCTTTTTTATGCTTCTTTTTTCAAGCCATGTATACAGCACAGGTAATACTACCAATGTGAGAAAGGTAGCAGTGATCAGCCCGCCTATTACTACGGTAGCCAGGGGGCGCTGTACTTCGGCGCCGGAGCCTTTGCTGAAAGCCATAGGCAAAAAGCCGAGTGAGGCCACGGATGCGGTCATCAGCACCGGCCTCAGGCGTATATTGGTTCCCTTCATAACAATATGTTTGATATCATGGATACCCTGGTTGCGTATCCGGTTAAATTCCGATATAAGTACGATGCCATTGAGTACTGCCACGCCGAACAAAGCAATAAATCCCACTCCTGCAGAAATGCTGAAAGGCATACCTCTTATTGCCAATGCCATCACTCCCCCGATAGCGGATAATGGAATGGCGGAAAAGATCAGCACACCGTATTTAACGGAGCCAAAAGCAAAGTACAGCATCAGCAATATCAGCAGCAGCGCGAGGGGGAGTGCGATGGAAAGCCGCTGCCGGGCTTCCTGCAGGTTCTCGAACTGGCCTCCGTATCTGATAAAATAGCCCGATGGCATTTTCAGTTCCCGCGTTACTTTCGCGCTCACTTCATTTACTACGGATTCTATATCCCTGCCGCGCACATTGAATCCTACCACTACGCGCCTCTGCGCATCTTCGCGCTGTATCTGGTTGGGGCCTTGTTCAATGGCTACATGGGCTACCTGGTAAAGCGGCACCTGCAAACCGCCGGGTGTGGGTATGAGCAACTGCTGTACATCTGTGATATCGCTCCGCCCGTTCCTGTTAAGCCTTACCACGAGGTCATACCTTCTTTCCTTTTCATACATCATACCTGCCGATTCCCCGGCAAACGATGCGCGTATTACCCTGTTCACGTCATCGATAGTGAGTTGGTAGGCTGCCATCATATCCCTGTTGTACCGCACCACGATCTGCGGAAGTCCCGTAACGGTTTCTATATACATATCCTTTACCCCGTTAACGGTTCCGGCAATACTTCCCATTTGCCTGGCCAGCGCAGCAAGACTATCCAGGTCTTCGCCGAATATCTTGCAGACAATATCCTGTTTGGCGCCTGATATCAGTTCATTGAAACGCATCTGTACAGGAAACTGGAAGCCGGCAGATAACCCGGGTACCTGCTGTATAACGGCGCTCATCTTATTGGCCAGTTCATCAAATGAAGTGGCGGATGTCCACTCCTTTCTTGGTTTGAGCGAGATCATGATATCCGTCATTTCCACGGGCATGGGGTCTGTGGGTATTTCACTGGCCCCGATACGGGTTACGATCTTTTCCACTTCGGGAAAAGAGTCCTGGAGTATGGCTACCGCTTTCTGTGTGGTCCTGATCGTTTCCGTCAGCGAACTGCCGGTGATCAGCCTGGCATCAACCGCAAAATCTCCTTCCTCCATTTCAGGTATGAATTCCCCGCCAAGCCTGCTCATGATCACCAGTGCTATGGCAAACAATACTACAGACAAGCCAACTACGATCTTAGGAAAGGTGAGGGCTTTGTTTAACAGCTTTGTATATACCCTTTGTATCTTTTT
>DASVLZ010000097.1:0-2193 GCA_036384615.1 Sediminibacterium sp. | reverse complement strand
TTACTGGTCGACAGCACGCTTACTTATCAGCGCGATCCCTATCTCGACTGGAACTATTCCAATGGCAATACGGTCTGGAGTGTTCTTTCGCTTGCATCTTATACAGGAGATGCAAAATACAAAGCATTTGTGCAGCGGTATGCGCAGTTCATGATGGATAATATGCCGTATTTCCGGAGACAATACGATTCATTGTTTTCCTTCAGGGGAAGTTTTCACCGCTTCTTCCGCATGTCCATGCTCGATGACGCGGGGTCTGCCGTGCTGCCTTATATTGACCTGTATCTTTCGGATCATACAGCACAGATCAGGCAAAAGATACTGCAGCCGGTGGCTGATTATATCCTGGACAAACAGGTGCGGTTAATAGATGGTACGTTCTGCAGGCCTGAACCGGTGCCGCATACCGTCTGGTGTGATGATCTTTTTATGAGTGTGCCCTTTCTCTTGCGCTGGGCATCTGTTACAGGTAATGCGGCATATTATGATGAAGCGGTGAAACAGTTCCGCGGTTTCCGTAAATACCTGCTTGATCCCGGAACCAAATTATACAGGCATGGATGGTTCAGTGATACACAGCAGCGTTCCCCGGTAAGCTGGGGAAGGGCAAACGGCTGGATCGCCTGGGCAACCACGGAACTGCTCGAACACCTGCCTGCATCGCACCCCGGCTATCCTGAAATACTGGCTGCTTTCCGTGAACAAATGTCTGTGCTGGCAACTTACCAGGATGCTTCCGGCATGTGGCACCAGGTATTGAACAGGCCGGCTTCCTTTGAAGAAACTTCCTGCACCGCCATGTTTACACTGGCAATGGCAAAAGGCGTAAGAAAAGGATGGCTTGAAAAATCGTACCGCGATAAAGCCATCAGGGGATGGATGGCTGTACAAAAGAAAGTGGAAGCAGATGGTACGGTACACGATATCTGCAGGGGAACGGAGATAGGATTTGATGAAGCATTCTATTTCGAAAGAAAACGTTTTGACCAGGACCCGAGAGGCCTGGGAGCAGTGATCGCAGCCGGGATAGAGGTATCGCAACTGCAATGATTATTGAACAAGACATCCATCTTAACAATCAAAATAGATTATATGAATGTGATAACCCACCAGATGGTTGATGAGTTCAACAGCAGGGGCTTTCTTGTGGTTCCTGGTATCCTCGATGCAGGTGAGATCGCCTATTACCGGGATGTATACGAGCAATTCCTGAGTAACCGCATCGATGCGAGCCGCTACCGCTCCGACCTGGGCGGTTTCGCACAAACAGGTGATGACGCTAAGGCAAAAGAAAAGATCGTACAGATCATGTTGCCGGGAAGACTGTATCCCGAACTGCTCCATAAAAAACTGCATACGCTTACACGCGAAATGGCGAAGCAATTATTGGGAGAGGATATGGAACTGGATTTTGATATGCTCATAGACAAATCGCCGCACACGAATACACCCACGCCATGGCACCAGGACTGCGCTTACTGGATAACGATGCCCGATAAAAGGGCCGCAAGTTGCTGGGTGGCATTGGATGATGCAGTTATCGATAATGGCTGTATGTGGTACGTAGCAGGCTCGCACCTGCAACCGGTACGCAAACACCATCCAGCAGGCAAAGGCGGCGCATTGAAGTGCGAGGTTGATGAGGCAGAAGGAACACCGGTACAGATCAAAGCAGGATCCTGTATCTGGCATCACGGCGCTACCCTGCATTACAGCCGCGGCAATACCACGGATATGCGGCGCAGGGCGTATATTACCAATTTCAGACCGGCAGCCATGATCGCCTATGAACGGGAGAGAGGATTTGATCACACAGGTGAAAGGGAAGTGAAAGATGTGAATGCACAAACATAAATCCAAGTATAACTGTTTTATGTTACAACGCACCGGCTTTATATTATGTATGTGGATGCTGCTGTATGGCCAGTCCGCCCCGGCACAAAAAGTGCAGGTGAAAGAAGCGTATGCCAGGGTGCTGTTGAAACTTACCCGCCCGCTTCTGGGTATGCAGGTGAAAGATACACTCAGCCGTGATTGCGGCGCATTGCAATGTGAAAGATGCGGCGTCTTGCATACACGCGCCGCCGAAGTCATGTACCCGTTTTATATGTCGTGGCAGATAACAGGCGAGCATGCATTTGAACTGGCGGTAAAACGATCCGCCTCCTGGCTCTTCCGCCAGCAGCAACCCAA
>DASVLZ010000096.1:0-4644 GCA_036384615.1 Sediminibacterium sp. | reverse complement strand
GCAACCCTTGCTGGGCAGCCGCCTGGCGCCGGTGCTTTTTGCCGTGGCACTGATCGCTGCAGGGCAGAGTTCCACGCTTACCGGAACGCTGGCAGGGCAGATTGTTATGGAAGGATACCTGCAGCTGCGGATCAACCCCTGGCTGCGCAGGCTGCTTACGCGTTTAATAGCTATCGTTCCTGCCGTGGTAACCATTTTACTGTATGGCGATGAAAAGATCGATGACCTGCTGGTGTTCAGCCAGGTGGTACTGAGCCTGCAGTTAGGGTTTGCGATTATACCCCTGATACATTTTGTGAGTGATAAAGCTGCGATGGGCGAGTTTGCTATTAAAACTTATGTAAAGATAGCCGCATGGGCAGTAGCCATTGTGCTGGTATACCTGAATGTGCAGCTGGTGGCGGATGAGAGCATGGAAATATTCCGCTCAGGTGCTGCATGGTACTGGAAAGCCTTGCTGGCAGCGGCCATCCTGGTATTTATATGGCTGTTCCTGATGATGACCTTTCTTCCGCTGGTAAAGCGTTACAGGAAAAAACATCCCCATACCCTGCATGGTGATGCGCTGGAACTGAAGAACCTGCAGGTGGCGCCTGTAAACCGGATCGCCATCTCCCTTGATTTTTCAAAGTCTGATGAAAAGCTGATCGCATATGCCATTGCCCAGGGAAAAGAGACGGTCAGTTATGTACTGCTGCATGTGGTGGAGAGTGTGGCTGCCAGCTATTCGGGAGAAGCGAGTGATGATGATGAAACGCGGGAAGACAGGGGCAGGCTCGAGAGTTATGTTGCCCAGTTACAACAGATGGGTTACCGGGCCGAGTTCCGTCTTGGCTATAAGAACCGTGTAAAAGAGATCGTGCGCATGGTACGCGAATCCGGTGCCGATATGCTGGTGATGGGTGCGCACCGCCATTCGGGCCTGAAGGATTATGTATTCGGCGAAACCATCGAGGCCGTAAGGCATGCCCTGCCGATACCGGTGCTGATTGTAAGCAAGCAGGAATGAGTATCGCACTTAGTTCATACATTTGCCCCGTTTTATACCGTTAACTAAACAATTGTATTCAATGGCACAGAAAATCAAGGTGGCTAATCCTGTTGTGGAACTGGACGGGGATGAAATGACCCGCATTATATGGAAATTCATTAAAGACAAACTGATCCTGCCGTATATCGATGTGGATATCAGGTATTATGACCTGGGCATGGAGCATCGCGATGCCACCAACGACCAGGTGACAGTTGATGCGGCCAATGCGATAAAGGAGTACGGCGTGGGCATCAAATGCGCTACCATCACACCCGATGAACAGCGTGTGGAAGAGTTCAAGCTCAAACAAATGTGGAAGAGCCCCAATGGCACTATCCGCAATATCCTTGACGGCACGGTATTCCGCGAGCCCATCGTTTGTAAAAATGTGCCGAGGCTGGTGCCTAACTGGACGGCCCCCATCTGTATAGGCCGCCATGCATTCGGCGACCAGTACCGTGCTACCGATTTTGTAACCAAAGGCAAAGGCAAGCTCAGCATCAAATTTGAAGGAGAGGACGGAAC
The DNA here is from genome assembly GCA_036384615.1 of Sediminibacterium sp. Lineage (GTDB taxonomy): Bacteria > Bacteroidota > Bacteroidia > Chitinophagales > Chitinophagaceae > Sediminibacterium. The sequence goes on along the minus strand of DASVLZ010000096.1, from coordinate 3,086 downwards.
CGTGCAGGAGTTTGAAGTGTACAATTTCAAAGGCGATGGCGTGGCATTGGCCATGTACAATACGGATGAGAGCATCAAAGGTTTTGCAAGAAGCTGTTTCAACACAGCGCTGAGCAAGAAATGGCCGTTATACCTCTCTACCAAGAACACCATCCTCAAAAAATACGATGGACGTTTCAAGGATATTTTCGAGGATATCTACCAGAAAGAATTTAAAGCATTGTTTGAAGCGGCAGGCATTACTTACGAGCATCGCCTGATCGATGATATGGTTGCGAGTGCATTGAAGTGGAACGGCAATTTTGTATGGGCCTGTAAGAACTATGATGGCGATGTACAGAGCGATACGGTTGCACAGGGCTTTGGTTCACTGGGACTGATGACCTCAACGCTGATCACGCCTGATGGCAAGATCATGGAAGCGGAAGCGGCGCATGGCACCGTAACCCGCCATTACCGTGAGCACCAGAAAGGCAAACCCACTTCCACCAACCCGATCGCTTCTATTTTTGCTTGGACAAGGGGGCTGGAATTCCGCGGCAAGCTGGATGGCAACCAGGAACTGATCAGTTTTTGCCAGGCGCTGGAAGCAGTTTGTGTTGAAACAGTGGAAAGCGGTAAAATGACCAAAGACCTGGCCGTATGTATCCATGGCAACAAAGTGGAGCATGGCAAACATTATCTCTATACAGAAGAATTCCTGGATGCGCTGGATCAGAACCTGAAAGCGAAATTGGGAAAATAGCATACTGATGATCCGGATGGAACATCCTTATAAAAAAACCTGGAACTCATGAGTTCCAGGTTTTTTTATAAGGGATTTCAAACAGGTGTCTGAAATCTTATTTCATTACTTCTTCGATCACTTTTCCTACAGCGCCGCTGGGCATTTGTATGTTGAGGAGGCCTGCTACGGTAGGTGCGATATCGGTCATATACACTTCGTGTTTGCTCCTGCCTTTTTTAATGCCCCAGCCATACCATAAGAGGGGAATATGTGCATCATACGGGTACCAGGAGCCGTGCGTGGTGCCGGTAGCTCCTCCGCTGAAATAGCCGGGTTTGAGTATGATCTGGATATCGCCGCTCCTGGTGGGATTGTACCCATTGGCCAGCATTTTCCGCGTGGTTTCGTTGATGGGAACATTCATGATATCTGCCGTGGCAAAAGCATTCGCTACTGCTGGATTCTGTTTCAGTACATCAATGATCGTTTTTTTGATCAGCGCTTCATCCAGTTTGGCGGAGTCGATTACGGGATGGTTCAGGGTTATCTGGTAATTATAGGTACTCACAACCAAGTTGGTGATGCGGAACATGCTGCTGAATTTAGCGTTGAGCGCTTTGCGTACTGCGGATTCTTCGAACAACCCGCCGGGCAGTTTGTGTTCCTGCAAGAAGCCGGGTATATGCGCCACTGCGTGATCGGCTGTGAGGAATGCAGTGTACTGCCCTTTGCCAACAGTAGCATCGAGATAGGCGAAGAGCCTGCCCAGTTCTTCATCCAGGCGGATGTAGTTATCCACCTGCTCCATGGAATTGGGGCCGAATGCATGGCCGATATAATCGGGAGAGGAGAAGCTCACTGTGAGGAAATCCGTTACCGGTCCTTTGCCCAGCTGCTCGCCTGCAATGGCTGCTTTGGCCATTTCCACGGTAAGGGTGTTGCCCCAGGGAGTGGAAGATATCTTGCCATAATCCCTGCCCGCAAAATTGCTGAGGTCATAAGGGAACCCTTCGGCCTTGGAGCCCAGGGGACGGCTTTCATACGGCTTTACATCCTCTGTAGCATAGGGCGCATAAGCCGCAGCGGGCATGCTCAGTTTCCAGTTCAAACGGAACAGCGAGTCAACGATCTTCCTGCTGTTGAAACGGGTTACCCAATCGGGCAATGTATTCATGTACCAGGTGCTGGTGATGAAATTGCCTGTTTTTCCCTCGTACCAGAAAGCGCCGTTGGCCGAATGCCCGGCAGGCAGTATAGCCCCGCGGTCTTTGATGGCGATGCCGATGACCTTGCTCCTGAAATTGGTAGCCAGGCGCAGTTCATCGCAGATGGTGGTCACCAGCATATTCCTGGGGCTCATCTGCCCGTCTTCGGCAGACTGGCTGCCTACACCGTTCACGGATTTATCCTCGCTGCAGTATACGGATCTCATCTGCTGGTTATCCCACCAGGCATTGCCTGTAATGCCATGAATGGCGGGAACACTGCCGGTGTATACGCAGGTATGCCCGCAGGCGGTAATGGTGGGAGTGTAGGGCACCAGGGTATTATCGCAGGAAAAGCCTTCGCCCATCATCCGCTTGAAGCCGCCGGTAGGTTTGAATAAAGGGTTGAAACGATAGAGATAATCCCATCGCATCTGGTCGATCACGATACCGACCACCAGTTTAGGCCGCTGGATGCCGGGATCTGTAACTGTTTTCTGTGAGAATGCGCCCTGCATAGCCAGACAGGCCAGGGCCGCGAAAAGCGTTTTTTTCATGGTTTCTTTGGTTCTTCAGTGAGTGGAGTGAAAGTGTGAAGATACTTGATGCGGAAGAAATGGCTTGCCCTTTCCACCCTAAAAGGTTAACTTTGCACCGATTTTTTTACAATTTATAATTTAATAATATGGCAGACATTTTCGAGAAATTACTCAGGAGTTATGGTCCTATCGGACAGCATCGTGAAAGGGCGCATGGTTATTTTGCTTTTCCAAAGCTGGAAGGCGAGATCAGCAGCCGCATGAAGTTCCGTGGCAAGGAAATGGTGGTATGGAGCCTGAATAATTATCTCGGTCTGGCCAATCATCCTGTTATCCGCAAAACGGATGCAGATGCTGCAGCCGAATTTGGCCTGGCATCGCCGATGGGTGCCCGCATGATGAGCGGCAACAGCAGCTATCATGAACAACTGGAGCGCGAACTGGCAGAATTTGAACATAAGGAAGATGTGATCCTGCTGAACTATGGTTACCAGGGTATCATGAGCGCCATAGATGCGATCTGCGGCCGTCATGATGTGATCGTATACGATGCGGAAAGCCATGCCTGTATCATTGATGGCCTGCGTCTTCATCCCGGCCACAGGTATGTGTTCA
>DASVLZ010000095.1:0-6708 GCA_036384615.1 Sediminibacterium sp. | reverse complement strand
TTCCGTATTAAACCGTATTTCAAAGAAACCCGCGAGGCCCGTATCAGGAAGAAGAGACCTGATGATATGCCTAAAGACAGCCTGGTTATACTGCAGCTCGGAACAGAGAACCTCACCAGGGTAGCACGGATCAGGAGCTTCAAAATGCCCGATGATGCCGCGGGATGGCTTGCCTACCTGATGGAAAAACCATTACCGGCCCGCAACAGGCCCGATATGGATTCTGCAGCGCGCCTGCATGCCATGCAGGTAATGGCCGACAGCCTTGCCCGTGTTGCCGACAGCATCCGCAATAAGATCAACGATGTGCGGGAAAAAGGAATGGCAGCGCTGAGGCCGCAGAGAGGAGAGAGGCCTGCTGCACCAAAGAACGATGAACCTTTTGAAGAAGGCACCGAACTGGTTTTGCGCAACCTGCTTACCGGACAGGAGATTCGCATACCGCTGGTAAACGAATATTTCTTCAACAAAAAAGGCACCCTGCTGCTCACGGAAACCACCCGCAAAACAGGAGATGCCAAAGTAAAAGCCGCAGTTACGCTTACAGACCTTACCACCATGGCGCCGAAGACCATCTTCAGCGGTTTTCATGATGCAAAGGGATACCGGATGGATGAAGATGGTAAGCAGCTGGCATTTGTTGCCGAGCGCGACAGCAGCAGCAAAGCTTTGCAGAAATTCTATAAACTGTATTATTACAGGTCAGGTAATGACAGCGCCGTTATGGTGGCCGACAGGCAAACCGCCGGTGTGCCTGCCAACTGGAAGATCAGCGAAAATGCGATCATCTCTTTCAGCAAGAGTGGTAACCGCCTGTTTGCCGGTACGGCTGTGATACTGCCCCCGAAAGACACATCGCTTCCGGATTTTGAACGTGTGAACGTAGATATCTGGCATTATAATGATGATTACCTGCAGCCGCAACAGCTGAAAACACTCGATAACGAACTCCGCCGCAGCTATCCTGTAAGGGTGGATAAGGATGGCAAACGCCTTGTGCAACTGGTGGATAACCATTTCAGGAATGTGATACAGACAAAAGAGGGCGATGGAGATATATTCTATGCCACTTCCGACTACGGCAGGCGTGTAGCCAGCCAGTGGCAGGGCTTTACACTGAACGATATCTATACGATCAACCCTGAAACCGGCGCATCGGAAATCATTGCCAAAGACTTTAAAGGCAACCTGCTGAACCCATCCTATTCAGGTAAATACCTCTTGTATTTCGATGAACGCAAACCGGGTTATTTCATATACAATGCTGCCACGCGGAAAACCTATCCCATTGCTAAGGATATCAAAACATCCCTCACCGATGAAGAGAACGATGTACCCGATGATCCTAATGCGTATGGAGTGGTAAGATGGACGGAAGGAGATAGATATGTGCTGATCTATGACAGGTACGATATCTGGCAGGTGGATCCGGAAGGAAAAGCAGCATCCGTGTTACTGACGAATGGCCGTAAGAACAGGATACAGTACCGTTATATTTCCACCGACCGCGAAGAACGCTTCCTGAAACCGGGTCAGAAAATGCTGTTGATGGTATATGATGAAAAAGATAAAAGCAAGGGCCTTGCAACAATGGACCTCGGCAGTAATAACCTGGCCACGCTCTTCAAAGAGCCGGTGAATATCGGGTTCCAGGTACAGAAAGCTAAGGATGCAGATGTGATCACCTATACAAAAGAAACGTTTGAAACATCTGCCAACCTGTATGTGCAAACACTTACAGGCAGCGCCGGGCAGTTATCACATACCAATCCCCAGCAGTCTTCCTATAACTGGGGCACAGCCGAATTGTTTAAATGGAAAGCCTATACGGGCAAAGAAACAGAAGGTGTTCTGTACAAGCCCGAAGGCTTTGATCCCAAAAAGAAGTACCCGATGATCGTATACTTCTATGAAAGAAGCAACAATACCCTGCACAGTTATATGGCGCCCGCGCCCACGCCTTCGCGATTGAATATACCTTTCTTCGTGAGCAGGGGATACGTGGTGTTCGTGCCGGATATCTGGTACACAAAAGGACATCCCGGCCAGAGCGCGTATGATTATATCCTCAGCGGAACAAGGGCCGTGGTAAAACAGGGATATGTTGACAGCACGAAAATAGGTTTGCAGGGACAAAGCTGGGGCGGATACCAGATCGTATACCTGATCACACGCACCAACCTGTATGCCGCGGCATGGGCCGGCGCTCCCGTGGCCAATATGACCAGCGCGTATGGAGGCATACGCTGGGGCACGGGACTGAACAGGCAGTTCCAGTACGAAAAAACACAGAGCCGCATAGGCGCTACGCTATGGGAGAAGCCTAACCTCTATATAGAGAATTCGGCATTGTTCTCCCTGCCCAAAGTAAAAACCCCGCTGGTGATCATGTCTAACGATGCAGATGATGCCGTGCCCTGGTACCAGGGAATAGAAATGTACACCGGCATGCGCAGGCTCGGTAAAAAAGTATGGCTGATCGATTATAACAATGAAGCGCATAACCTCGTGGAAAGAAAGAACCGGAAAGACATACAGATACGCGAACAGCAATTCTTCGACTACCTCCTCAAAGGCGATAAACCCGCCAAATGGATCTCAGAAGGCGTTCCGGCCGTGATGAAAGGCAGGGACTGGGGGTTGGGAATGTCGAACTGATGAACAAGGAACAGATGAACAAGGATCGGAGAAAAAATCCGATCCTTGTTCATCTGTTCCTTGTTCCTTGCTCATCTGTTCTTCGCCTTTACCATCCGCAACCAGGCGCTTCCCATCAGCACTGCGATAACAGAGGCTACGATGACGGAGATCTTGGAGATATCCTGCCATTCAGGAACGGAGAAGGCAAGGGAAGAGATGAATATACTCATGGTAAACCCGATGCCGCAGAGCATGCCGCCCCCGATCATCAGTGACCAGGTGGTATCTTTGGGTAAACGTGCAAATCCTTTCTTTACCACCAGGTAACAGGCGCTCACGATGCCCAATGGTTTTCCAATGCAGAGACCGGTAAGAATACCCCAGCTAAGCCGCGAATTCAGTGCCCCGGTAATATTCTCCGGTATATAAATAGCCGTATTGGCCAGTGCAAACAGCGGCACGATCAGGAAATAGACCGGTGTATGCAGTTTCAGTTCAAACCTGCCCAGTTGCGAGGGAGGGACCACAAAAGCAAACATCACACCGGCAATTGTGGCATGGATCCCCGATGCGTACGTGCAATACCATAACACAATGCCCAGCGCCCAGTGCAGGGGTCCAAAACGCAGTTTTGTTTTGCCTAATAGCCATAGAATAACCATGATCACCACGCAGGCCAGCAGGTAGCCCGGCTGCAGCTCTCCCCCGTAAAAAAATGCGATCACGATAATGGCCAGCAGGTCATCTATAATGGCCAGGGCGGTGATGAATATTTTCAGGCTCACGGGGATCCGTTTGCCCAGCAGCCCGGCAACCCCCAGTGTAAAAGCAATATCCGTTGCAGTGGGAATGCCCCAGCCATTGATATATTGCCCGCCCTTATTGAACAGCATGAAGAGGAGCGTAGGGGCCAGCATACCGCCGATAGCGCCTGCCACCGGCAGCGTGGCATGTTTTATGGAAGACAGCTCCCCGTAATGGAATTCCCGCTTGATCTCCATCCCCACAAGGAAGAAGAACACGGCCATCAGCCCGTCATTGATCACCAGCGCAGGGGAATTGGGAAACAACAGCCATCCCAGGTGACCATGCTCGCTACCGCCTCCGTCAAAGTGCATTGTCCAGAATGCCCGGTAAGCCTCCTGCCAGCCGCCTGTATTGGCCAACAGCAATGATACAAGCGTACATGCTGCCAGCACAACACCAATGGCCCTGGAATCCTGCATAAATGCTTTCAACGGGTTGATCAGGGTGGTATGTACAAAACTTCTCATAACGCCGGCAAGATACAAAATCGCTGCGGGTACCCCCTGGAAGACGAAAATTGCAGATGGCCGATTGCTGATTGCAGATTGAATGAATAGAATGACTACCATTTCCCAAATCTGCAATCGGCCATCTGCAATTTGCAATCTTCCCCGGTGTTTTCCCGCGCCCCTCCGGGGTTTTCACCCGGATCATATAGTTAAATAACCACAAGAAAATCATGTTTTCTGCCAGCCTTCAAGTCAGCAATGCTGCCGACTTTTGTATTGTCGGGATCAGGCATTGCCTGTCCCGGATTTGAGATCCCATATCTTATTACAACCGTTTGCCGGCTCGGCAGGGAGCATTAAGTATCCGGAAAATATGTTCCACTTAATGTTCCTGCCCGGCAAGAACCACATCGTTAGGGATAAACAGTTATAGTTTTGGAAAAAGCGCCACCCGGCCAGGGTGGCCTTTTATTTTAGTGGGAAAGGATATCCAGTTTACTCTTCGGCCTGATCGAGTCCAGCCATTGAAAATTGCGCAGCTTCAGCGATTCATGGTCTATCTGCCGCATCGGGTACATATCCCCGTCAAAACTGTTGATGAATTTGATCCTGTCGGGTTTGCTGTTCCTGAAATACGTTTCCATCACATCCGAGCTGCTCTTGCTTACACTGATGAACCGCTTATAATCATCCTGGTTATAGAAAACATTTTCCGCATTGCCTTTTGCACGCATATACCGGATCTTCCCGTCTGTAAACCAGGCATTGATCGTAGTGGCCCGCAACTGGTTGAAATAGGCGGTACTATCGACCCGGCTCACCGCCATAGAATTTTCGAACACACGTATATGTTCCGGTTTTTTATTGGCGGTGTAGAGATAGATCGTATCACCCGTTACCTGGTTCTCCTTAGCCCATATCACGGGCGATTTGAACAACCTGAACACTGAATCCGCCAGCGAATAGAAGAGGCTGTCGCCTACCGCCTGCAGCGAATCGGAGAAAATGCGTACATGGTAATAGGCTTCAAAGAATTTATTGGTGCTGTCGGGTATGCGTGTGGTATCCACAAAAGAAAAAACCGAATCGCGTACATTGGGAACGGCCCGCGTTTTCATCAGCTCTTTCAGCCTTGCCGTGAACAAGGTATCCGCTGCCACCCATACTGAATCGGGTCCTTGTTTAATGAGAAGAATAGGGTTTTCAGTAGCCAGCAGCATATCTTTTTTCCTATCGGTCTTGATATTATTCGCGATCAGGTCAAAGCCCTTTGCCGTATCCTTGCCGCGGTATACTGCGTTGCCCCTGAATTCCGCCAGTTTGGTGGAATCATCCACGGCCATATCATCGGCAGTAAAAGTGTAGGTGCTGTCATCGATAAGAGAGCGCTGGTAGAGAAACCCTCGCTTGTTCTTCATATCAAAATTCCCATCGTGTGTATAAATGGTGCGCCTGCCGCTGTCGCTGATGATGCGGGTGGGAGAGATGAATGTAGCGATCTCGGTATTGATATTATACTGCAGCGTATCTGTATACACCGTGTATTCGGGATCCACCATCTCTACTTTCTGCTTGAAGTACACATCGCGGGTATCGCCATAATAATATCCTTCCTTACTGGTAAGCACGGTCTTTTTATTCACCAGCTTGCCGCCCTTCAGGTAAGTGCCTATTTTGAGCGATACGTCATATTCCAGTTCATCGGTGGTAAGCACGCCCTTGCCGTCTGTAAGCCTGACCTTTTTTTTCAGGAAAGCTTTTTTCTCTTTGCCCAGGTATTTCAGGTATTGCGCATAGGTATGCACGCTGTCGGCATCGTTGATATGAATATTGCCGAATGCTTCCAGTGAATTATCAAACTGGTTCACCACGGCGCTGTCTGCATAGAACCAGGTTTTGTCCTGTTTTACAATAGCTTTCCCCGCCAGTGCCATCAGCTGGTGCGTTGAGTCCATGTTCATCATGTGCATGCGCTCGCCGTTGAGTATTTCCAGCAATTTGCCGGGGGCTGTCTTTACACTATCCTGCCCGGGCCGCTGGGCTGATACCAGCTGTGCGGAAAGCAGGCTGCACACAGGCACCAGGTACTTAAGAAACTGCATACACGGCTATTTTGGTAAGGAATCATTCAGCGGCGCCATCAGCGGCCCGCTTTTATCCTTTCGCCCGAACACCGAAATGTTCACGTAGCGCTTGGGATGTACCCGTAAGTCATCCAAGAGTATATTGGCGCTGCGTACAGTATTGATAAGATTATTATAAAGTGTTTTATCGTTCATCAGTTTGCCCAGTGATCCATCCTGTGAATTCACTTTTTCCAGTATACCGTTCAGTGTATTGATGGAAGCCTTGAGCCTGTCTACCGTACCGGATACATCCGCATTGGAGAAATTGTTCGTGGCTTTTTCCAGGCTGGCCAGTGAGTTGGTGATCTTCTGGTTATTGTCTGAAAGGTTTTTGGTAAAGCTGGAGAGGTTGCCCATGGACTGCGCAATGGCGCCGGTCTGCTCATTGAGCATGCCCTGCAATGAGGCGGATGATACCACGAGGCTCGCCGTGGTACGGTTGATATTGGCGACTACCTGCTGCAGGTTGCCTTTGGTGGTGGGGTCGAAAATGGTATTGATATTTTTCAGTACGCTGTCGAGCGAATGTAATGTGTTGGTGATCTGGTCGCTCACAGGCCCCAGTTTAGCCATCACATCACCCATCAGCCCTGCGGAAGAAGCGGTAATGAGTGTATCTCCCGGTTTGATGTACTCTTTGGCATCGCCGAGGGTAATGGTAATGCTGGGGGTACCTAAAGGGTTGT
>DASVLZ010000094.1:0-2288 GCA_036384615.1 Sediminibacterium sp. | reverse complement strand
CTTCGCCGGTGAAGATCTTGTATTTGCTCAGCAACAGTTTCTTCAGGTCTTTCAGTTCACCGGTTACATCAAAGCCGATCATCAGGCCGCGGCCGCGGACGTTCTGAAGGCCGTCTATATGTTTCAGGCTTTCCATTAAATAATCGCCCAGTTCTTTTGCGGTGCTGATCAGGCGTTCATTGTCTATCACTTCCAGCACGGCAAGTGCTGCCGCGCAGGCTAACTGGTTGCCACCGAAAGTAGTACCCAGCATGCCGAATTTGGGTTGTATATGCGGCGCTATCAGTATACCGGCCACGGGAAATCCATTGCCCATGCCTTTGGCCATTGTATAGATATCTGCCTGCACACCTGCATGGTCGTGCGAAAAGAATTGCCCGCTCCTGCCATAACCGCATTGCACGCTGTCTGCAATAAACACCGATCCATGCTGATCGCACAGCTGCCTGATCAGTTGCAGGAAGCTGTCCGAAGCTACATTAATGCCGCCCACACCCTGTATACCTTCAATGATCACAGAAGATATATTGCTGCCTTCTTTTTCAAAACAATCTTTCAGTGCCTGCTCATCGTTAAACGGAAGGAAAATGATATTGTCGGTCTGGTTCACGGGAGCCACTATCGCCGGGTTATCGGTTGCGGCAACCGCAAGCGAAGTTCTTCCGTGAAAAGATTTTGTAAATGCTACGATTTTTTTTCTGTTGTTATGGAACGATGCCAGCTTCAATGCATTCTCATTGGCTTCCGCACCGCTGTTGCAGAGGAATAACTGGAAGTCGGGCTTGCCGCTCACTTTTCCCAGCTTATCGGCCAGTTCTTTCTGTATAGGTATGATCACTGAATTGGAATAGAAAGAAATTTTCTCCAGCTGGTCTTCAATACGCTTTACCCATTTCGGGTGTGTATGGCCGATGCTGATCACTGCATGCCCGCCATACATATCCAGGTATTGTGTGCCGTTCTCATCCCATACATAAGAACCTTTCGCTTTTGTGATGGCGATATTATTGAGGGGATATACTTCAAAAAGTTTCATGGGAGTCTGATTATAGGTTATACGTAAACAAATTTTAAAATCCTGCAGGCTTTAAGCGAAGCCCGGCCGTTTCATCTATACCAAACAAGAGGTTCATATTCTGCACGGCCTGTCCGCTGGCGCCTTTCAGCAGGTTGTCGGTGGCGGAATGCACCACCAGTTTTTTTCCCTGCTTTTCTATGCTGATAAGACACTTATTGGTATTCACCACCTGTTTAAGGTCTATCACTTTATCTGTGATCACATGTGTAAATGGATGGCCGGAATAGTACTGTTCGTACAGGTCCTGTACTTCGGTCTTATCGAGTGCACAATCTATCACGGAACTGATATAAATGCCTCGTGTAAAATCACCCCGCCAGGGCACAAAGTGCACATCGGCATGGGTATTACCCTGCAGTTGGCGCAGGCTCTGGTGTATTTCGTTGATGTGCTGGTGCTGTAATGTTTTATATGCCTGTATATTGTTGGTTCTCCAGCTGAAATGGGAAGTGGCGCTCAGGCCCTGCCCGGCACCGGTGGAACCTGTAATACCGGTAGTGTATACATCACCCAATATTCCCCTTTGTGCCAGCGGAAGCAATCCCAGCTGTATGGCAGTGGCAAAACATCCGGGGTTGGCAATATTGGCTGCCTTACGGATGGCTTCCCTGTTCAGTTCAGGCAGGCCGTATACAAACGCTCTCTTTTCATGGGTCTTATCCCTGCCTTCCAGCCGGAAATCCTGCGAGAGATCGATCACTTTTATTTTATCGGCTACCGGGTGCTGTTCCAGGAATTTCCTGGCATCGCCATGGCCTACGCAGAGGAACAATACATCTATATCATCACTCAATGTACCGGTAAACAGCATATCCGTATCCCCTGCAAGATCTGCATGCACCTTGCTTACAGGGTTGCCTGCATTGCTGCTGCTGTTGATGAATGCCATCTCTACATGGGGATGGTTCAGCAACAGCCTGATCATTTCCCCGCCGGTATACCCGGCCCCGCCTACTATGCCCGCTTTGATCTTTTTCATAGCTATATGTATATGATTACCCCGTTGCGCACTCGCAGGAACAGGTTTATTTTTCGGATGTCTTGATATGATGATAGATGGATGTCTGGTTACCAAAAATTTTGGAAAACCCTCGTACATCCTCTCCTGTCCAGCCGCTGTTCATCTCACCGTACTTGCCAAATTTGCTGCTCATCAGGTCGAAACCGGACTCGATACCGATCACCTGGAAGCGGTATGGATGCAGCTGTA
>DASVLZ010000093.1:0-2757 GCA_036384615.1 Sediminibacterium sp. | reverse complement strand
TTGCAGAACTCCATGATGTTCACGCCCTTTGAACCGAGCGCGGGGCCTACGGGAGGAGCAGGGTTGGCTTGACCGCCTTTCACCTGCAGCTTCACGAAGCCGGAGATTTCTTTTGCCATTTGTTTAGATTTAATTGGTAATAGCGTTCTGCTTCCGGCAGAACTCCCAAATTCAATCATTCTTTTGTAAAGAACTTTTGGGGCGGCAAAGATAAGGGGAAAGTTGATAAGTTGATAAGGGAATTAGGAATTGGAATTGGGTTTTGCCCAAATTCCAATTCCTACTCTCATAACTCACTGATCCTCACCCGGGCATGCTCCCTTCCGGGAGGCTACATAGGCACCGCGGCGGGCAGCTTCGAGGAGGCATTCCTGGAGGGAATAGCCGGGCGCGAGGCGTTTGCTGAGGAAACCAGCGAGGAAAGCGTCCCCGCTGCCTACAGTGTCTACTACCTTTACTTTTATTGCCTCCTGGTGCAATACCACCCCTGCCCCATAATAACTGGCGCCTTCTCCCCCTTTGGTAACGATGACCTCCGGTATATTGAACCGTTCACGGATCGTATTTACCTGCTCCTGCTCATCATTCCCGCCCGTTCCATACCATTCATTTAACTGCAGCAGTTCCGCGCTGTTGAGCTTCAGGATATGTGTTCTGGCGAGCAGTGAGCCGATCGTGGTTTCAGAAAAATGCGGCGGGCGCATGTTGATATCGCATACATTCAGGGAAGCATATTCCAGGCACTGCATCAGGGTATCGTAAGAACAAGGATTCCGCGATGCCAGGGACCCGAAAACAAAGGCATCGGCATCTGTTATTACCTGCCGGTACCTTTCCTGCCAGCTGATATAATCCCAGGCTACAGGAAATACCAGCTCAAATACAGGCTGGTTACCGGAATCATGGCTAACAATGGCTTTTCCGGTAGCATATGTTTCGCTGATCTGCAGGCCATCCGTACTGATACCCCATTGCTGCAGCTGCAACAGTAACTTCTCCCCGTAAGTATCTTTCCCAATACTACTGATCAGGTAACTGCTGATACCTGCCTGCTGTAAATGATACGCCACATTGAATGGCGCGCCGCCGGGCTCGGCCTTACTGCCAAAAATATCGAACAGTATCTCTCCGAAACAAACTACCTGGTATGCCATAATCTATAGGGGTTGCAAAATGAGACTTCATTATAATGACCAAAAATCCTGCCACCTGTACATAAAAAATCCGGCTTGTCAACCGGATCTTTCATTCTGTTTGTTCAGCAACAAGGTTATAATACCAGTACGCCTTTCGCTTCCATCACGATCTCTTTTTTAGGCTCGGTGATCTTGGCGATCTCTTCCTTGCTTTTACCGGCATCTTCGGCATAGTGGCGGAGCTGTTCTACCGTGGTGATCTTTTCCTGGGCCAGGCCGTGTATCGCTACGCTCTTGCCATCGAGAATCACGGGCACTGTGAATTTGTGGTCTTTCATGCGTACCATCATATTCCCATCAGGCGATTTGACGCGTATCCAGCAGCCCTCCATCTGGCATACGGCGCTCACCGTGCCTTTTATGGTCACCTCCATTTTCCTGTCTTCTTTAGACTGGAGCTGGGAATACAACTGCTCCACAGAAACGGCATGGGTTGCGTTTACTTTTTCACCGAATACGGTGCCGGGGTCTGCGGGCACTTTGGGCGGCTGTGCATTGGCAATATACCCTGCAGCCAGCAATACAAGGGAGAAAAACAGTTTTTTCATACGGTTTGTGTTTTACCAAAAATAGGCAGCAGAAAGGAATTTTGCGCCGCAGATTGTATGAATGGCGAAGATTTAGGGGGCATGGTCCATAGTCCATAGTCGATAGTCCATAGAATGGGAAATATTGATTATTGACCATGGACCATAGACTATGGACTATCGACTATGGACTATGGACCATGGACTAAAAAACAAAGCCGCTCATTTTCATGAACGGCTTCTTTATGAGGTAAGTATTTTTTAGCTCAGTTTTTCCACCTGCATATAGCTCAGTTCCACAGGTGTTGAGCGGCCGAAGATCTTTACGGTCACCTTCAGCTTTTTCTTTTCGTCGTTCACCTCTTCTATCACACCATTGAAATCGTTGAACGGCCCTTCGATGATCTTGATGGTTTCGCCAATGATGAAGGGCTCGCTCATGGTTACGCCCTGGTCGTTCATCTCGTCTACCTTGCCCAGCATCTTGTTCACTTCTGCTTTGCGGAGAGAGATGATATTGCCCTTGGAGCCTTTGCCATCGGTAAGGAAATGCATTACGTTGCTGATGTTGCTGATGTGCTGCACCATATCATCGTTCAGCTTGCCATCCAGCACTTCCATCATTACATAGCCGGGGAAATAGTTCTTTTCGCGCATCACTTTTTTCCCGTTCTGCACCTTGTATACTTTTTCCATGGGCAGGAACACCTGCCTGATGATCTCCTGCCATCCCTGGCGTACCAGGTCTTTATCCAGGTACTCCTTCACCTTGCGTTCTTTGCCGCTCACCACACGGAGTACGTACCACTTGGTCTCAGGCTGCGGTGCCGCTGCCTGCTGTTCCCCGTTTTCTGCTGTTTCTATTACTGGTTCCATGTTGAACATTACTTGAATAATGAGTAGATCAGCTTCAGCAGCTGGTTACTGGCAAAGTCCATTGCCCATACCATGGCGGTAATGATAATGGTAGCTACCAGTACGATCATCGTGCTCTGCTGCAGCTCGCCCCATGTAGGCCATGAAACCTTCTCCAG
>DASVLZ010000092.1:0-7693 GCA_036384615.1 Sediminibacterium sp. | reverse complement strand
AATCCTAATCCTAATTCCAATTCCCAATCATTGCTGTCCGGGGAAAATGAACTTCAGGGACAAGAAAGGATGCTTTAAGGGCCTCCATCGGACAGCCGGACAATCAGCCCTGCAGATATAACCCCGGCTTTTAAGCCGGGGAAGGGGATGAGGTATGAAGCAAGAGGGCTTTAGCCGGGACAGGCTCTGTGAAGTGTGGGCAGTGGCGGGATGCCGGATACGACCTCGTCTTGCGGCAAGCATTTTGGGCTAAAGTCCTTTGCGAAATAGTATGCCGGTGTCACCAACTTAAAAGTTGGGGGTTATTGCTACGCAGGAGCATCCCCGGAAGGGATCAAATCGCACCAGATACGCACCAGAATCGCACCAGATCACTTTCGGCGAGTCGCATATCATTGATAGTAAATTAATTAAAGCCAAATGAATTGGCTCATAATTGGCTCACATGAGCCCATTCAACCGGTTTGGTTTTTTATCCCCTTCTCTTAGCCAGCCGGTTTCGCTTCAGAATATATCTTCCTGAATACTGTTTCTGACTTTTCCCCGGCCCTCATTTTACCAATGAAAAACTGTCGCCGTCAAACAATCCCAGGTCGCTGAGTTTCAGGTGCGGTATTACAAGGAGCGCCATAAAGCTCAGGGTCATGAAAGGCGCGGCCAGGGAAGAGCCGAGTGATTTGGCCATAGCGTCTATGGCTGTATATTCCTTAGCCACATCATAACCATTGCGTGCGCTCATGAGGCCTGCAACCGGTAGTGAGAGTACGGAGGAGGCATCTTCTGTGCAGCAGCTCACGCCCCCTCTCTCCCTGATCACCAGGTTAATGGCTTTGACCAGGCTTTCATCATCAGCTCCTACCGCTACAATATTATGGCTGTCGTGCGCTACTGAAGAGGCAATGGCCCCCGAGCGGAAACCGAAATTGCGGATAAAGCATTTGGCAACAGGTGATGGCTTGTAACGGTTCACCACCACCATTTTCAGCACATCAGTATCCATATCGCTTACCCAGCACCCGTTATCCTGTTTACCGGGCAGCATCAGTTTATTGGTGATCAGCTGGCCGTCCAATGCTTCTATCACAGGTATTAATCCCTCCTGCGAAGGATAGTCCTGTATGCGGATGGCCAGGTCCGCAGCGGTGATCTCTTCGCAATGGAATTGATTGATGGGAGTGATATCTACCGGCCCGATCTTTGTTTTACCGTTATCTGCCACCAGTTTCCCATCAATATATGTCTGCTTTACCCGGAAATGGGTTAGGTCTTCGGCAATGATGAAGTCTGCGGGATCACCTTCCCGCAGCAGGCCAATGTCGAGATGGTAATGCAGTACAGGGTTCACGCATGCCGCACGCAGTACGGGAAAAATATCTATGCCCTTCGCCACCGCCCTCGCGCAGAGCTGGTTGATATGGCCTTCCATGAGGCTGTCGGGATGCTTGTCATCACTGCAGAACATGATCATTTTCGGATGGTCATGCAGCAGGTCGATCAGCGCTTCAAAATTTTTGGCAGCGCTTCCTTCGCGGATAAGGATATGCATGCCGTACGACAGTTTATCCAGCGCTTCTTCTTTTGTAAAACATTCATGGTCGGTAGAAATACCGGCTTCAATATATTCCCTGGCCTTATCTCCCCGCAGGCCGGGTGCATGCCCGTCTACAGGCTTGCCCAGTGTGTGGGCGGCAGCGATCTTCTTCATCACTTCCGGGTCTTTGGAAAGTACACCGGGAAAATTCATCATTTCACTGAGGTACCTGATCTCATCCTTTTCCAGCAGCTGCTGCACATCATCGCTGCTGAGGGAAGCACCGGCGGTTTCAAATACGGTGGCAGGCACACAGCTGGGGGCACCGAAATTGAATTTGAACGGCACCTGTTTACCATTGCGGATCATGAACTCCACGCCTTCCATGCCGCACACATTGGCTATTTCATGCGGGTCGCTGATGGTGCCAACTGTGCCGTGCACCACGGCCAGCCTGGCAAATTCACTGGGTACCAGCATACTGCTTTCCACATGCACATGGCTGTCGATAAAGCCGGGCAGGATATAATGGGTAAAGGGGGAAACATCCAGCGGTTTGATGGACTGGATCACACCATACTCCACGCGTATTTCCGCGGGGTAAATGCTCTTTTTCCATACATCCACCAGGTTGCCGGTAACACTGAAAGAATCGCCTTGCATATTTTTATCTTAAAAAACGGGTGATACACCTTTTTGTTCCGGTAAATTGATTGCCAGGATTTACATTTGGTGCCTTATCAACGAAATTAAGTTATATGCAATGAGCCGAAAGCATTTTGTATACCCAAAATGAATGATTATCCGGCAAATTCCATGTGGCAAAAAATAACAAGAACAAACATATGAAAAGGGTATTATCGGTATTGTTGGGAACATTCCTTATGCTGACAGCTCAATCCCAGTCGGTGGAAGAAATCCTTGCGAAATATGAAACAGCAGCCGGCGGCAGGGAAAAGTTACAGGCCGTCAAGACCCTGGATGTATTCAGCACCCTCAAACTGGGTATCATGAACCAGACGATGGAACTGCCCATCACCATGGTGAAGGAAAAAGGGACTTTATACCGCAAACAGATAGGCGGTATCATGGGCATGGGCGAAAGCTTTACGATGGTCACCGATACTGCCGGGTATATCTATATTCCGCCGATCCGCAGCTTCGGCGGCATGGAAAGTGCTCCGGCTACCATCACTAAACTGTCGCCCGAAGAATTGGCGGCCGAGAAGTACCAGCTGGATTGTGAAGGCGCTTTTCCTGAACTGGTGAACACTATTGCAAAAGGACATAAAGCAGAACTGCTCGGCACCGAAAAAGTGAGCAGGGTACCTTCCTATAAGATCAGGCTCACATTGAAATCGGGACAGGAACTGATCTACTATATCAACAGCCAGACCTTTCTCGTAAACCGTGTAGAAGGCACAGGCAATATGGCCGCTGACCTTACCGGTTTCGGAAGTATGATGAAGGCTTTTGGCAGGAGCATCAAAAAAGACATGAAAGCCACCATTGATGTCAAAGAGTATAAAGAGTTCGGCGGCATACAGTATCCTTCCAAGCTAAGGATGTCGCTGGCATCACTGGATTCAGAGATAGAAACCGGTACGGTAAAGATCAATGAAGGGCTGGATGAGAAATGGTACCATGTGGAAACAGGTGCCAATGAACGCCGTTTTTAAAACGGCAGTTCAGTCTTCGAGGAGGTCGGGTCTTCTTTCTCGGGTGCGGGTGAGTGACTGCTCATGGCGCCATTCTTCTACTTTTTTGGGATCGCCCTGCAGTAGTATATCAGGAACTTTATCGCCGCGGAAATCGGCAGGCCTTGTATACACAGGCGGGGCCAGCAGGTTATCCTGGAAGGAATCGAACAGCGCGGAAGTTTCATCGTTCAGCACGCCGGGAAGTAACCGGCCAATGGCATCTACCAGTATCGCCGCCGGAAGTTCACCGCCGCTGAGCACATAATCGCCAATGGAAATTTCTCGGGTAATGTATTGCCGCCGTATGCGCTCGTCAATGCCTTTATAATGCCCGCAGATCAGCAGCAGGTTTTCTTTCAGCGATAGCTGGTTGGCTGTTTTCTGGTTAAACAGGCTGCCATCGGGTGTGAGGTAAATGATCTCATCATAGGTTCTTTCCTTCTGCAGTTCCTCTATTGCATTGGCCAGGGGCTCCGGCATGATCACCATTCCCGCGCCTCCGCCAAACTGGTAATCATCTACCTGCATATGCTTGTTAATAGCCCATTTCCGCAGGTTATGTGTTTGTACGGTAAGCAACCCCTTCTCACGCGCACGCTTCATGATGCTATGGCTGAAAGGACTTTCCAGCAGGTCGGGCACAACAGTAAGGATGTCGATATGCATAGGACAAAAGTATTGGCATGACCGCCATAGACGCATGCTTTCCGCGGTCTTAAAATATTATGGGTTTACGAAGGTGAGTGATTGTTTGGTGCGGTAGGCAACTGCAACGCCTTTGTCGGATGCCGGGATCCATTGTTTACTGGAGAGCCGGATGATGCGTTTATATTCATCGGCTGTTCCATAACCAGGATCTTCTTCAATCAGGATGTCTTTTACAGATCCATCAGTTTCTACAATAAAGCTGCCAAGTACGCGGTACTTTCCGGATGGTGCACCGGATTTTGCCATCAGGTTTCTGTCGAGGTTATTTTCAAGAAAACGGAGCCAGCCATTGATGCCTTTTTTAAACTCCGGTTTTTTTTCTACATGTTGTATAGCAACAGCAGAATCAGTACCTGTTTGTGCCGAGAGCGAAGAGGCAGATACAATACAAACGATCAAAAGGACAGGAATATATTTTTTCATAAAAGATGTATTTGCATTCCTGAAAAACCGGTTCATTACAAATCCATAAACCCCTCAATATCCCTTCGTTCCTTTTTGGTAGGCCTTCCGATCTTGCTTTGCCTTTTTCCTGTGTGGAATACGGATGCTTCGAATTTGATGCGGTCCAGTTCTTCTGCGGGGGTGATGTCGATATAGTATTTGATGGCCTCTGTATACTGCACCCGGTTATGCAGCAGGCCTGTTACCTTGATCACCCATTTGCGTGCTTCGGTCTTTACTTCGTATTCATCACCTATGGTTACAATGCGTGAAGCTTTTGCTGCATTGCCCTGGTATTTTACCCTGCCTTTGTCGCAGGCATCGGCTGCCTGGCTCCGGGTCTTGAAAAGACGGATGGCCCAGAGGTATTTATCAATGCGTAACTTCTCTTTTACTTCCCCCATGGCTCAGGATGTATGCGGGCGGATCAGGCCTTCATTTCGGTAAAGAATTTATGGAAATACGGTATGGTCTCGATGCCCTTGTAAAAATTAAACACATCATATTTTTCATTCGGGCTGTGCAGGTTGTCGCTGTCGAGGCCAAAACCCATGAATACGATCTTGATGCCCAGCTCCTTTTCAAATAATGCACAGATAGGAATGCTGCCGCCGCCGCGCACGGGTATGGGCTCTTTTCCGAAAGTGGCTTCGATGGCGCGGGCTGCTGCCTTGTATGCATCTGAATCTATGGGCGTCATATACGGCTCACCGCCATGATGCTCCGATGCGGTAACAGTAACACCCGCGGGCGCAATGCTCCTGAAATAGTTCAGTATTTTTTCAGTGATCTTAACGGAAGACTGGTTGGGTACCAGCCGGCAGGATATTTTGGCATAGGCTTTTGAAGGAAGCACGGTCTTTGCGCCCTCTCCCGTATAACCACCCCAGATGCCGTTTACCTCGAGCGTGGGGCGTATACCGGTTCTTTCATTGGTGGTATATCCTTTCTCACCCCAGAGGCTGTTGATGCCGAGATCCTTTTTGAATGCATTCTCATCGAAAGGGGCCTGCGCCATTTTCTTTCTTTCTTCAGGCGAGGCTTCCACCACATCATCATAAAAACCGGGGATGGTGATATGGTTGTTTTCATCATGGCAACCGGCGATCATTTTGGCCAGCATGGTAATGGGGTTGGCAACAGCCCCGCCATATACGCCACTGTGCAGGTCGCGGTTGGCCCCGGTCACTTCCACTTCTATATAACTCAACCCGCGTACGCCTATGTCTATGGAAGGGGTTTCCATGCTCAGCATGGATGTATCGCTGATCAGTATCACATCTGCTTTCAGCAGTTCTTTGTTCTCTTTCACGAATGTGGCCAGGTTGGGACTGCCCACTTCTTCCTCGCCTTCTATGATGAACTTAATATTGCCCGGCAGGGAGTTGGTCTGCACCATGGTTTCCAGGGCTTTTACGTGCATGTAAAACTGGCCTTTGTCATCGCAGGAGCCGCGGGCATATATCTTACCGTCTTTGATCACGGGTTCAAAAGGGCCGCTATGCCAGAGTTCCAGGGGGTCGGCAGGCTGTACATCGTAATGCCCGTATACCAGCACGGTGGGTTTGGCAGGATCAGTGATCTTTTCGCCATACACTACCGGGTGCCCTGCTGTGGAATAAATCTCCGCCTTATCCACCCCTGCTTCGAGCAACCGCTGCTTAACGGCTTCGGCGCAGCGCATCATATCGTTTTTATGTTCGCTCCTGGCACTTACGCTGGGTATGCGCAGTAATTCAAGCAATTCATTCAAAAACCTGTCTTTATTCTTTTCCTGGTAATCTTTCCAGACCTGCATGGGAGAGAGTTTGGGCAAAATTAAGTGAAAAGTGAAAAATCAAAAGTGAAAAGTGAGTGGTGAGTTGTGAGTAGTGAGTTGGATTCCTTTCACTTTTGACTTTTCACTTTTGACTTTTGACTTTTGACTTTTCACTTCTTTCCCCCAAAGTATGCTTTTCATTCGCCAGCACATTCTCCAGTGTCCATTCCAGTCTTTGCTGAAAGGGATGTTGTCTTACGGGGCAATCGGGTTTGATGCAGACGGGGCAGCTCTGGGGCAGGCAGGGGTCTGTATGGATGAAGAGTTCTATGGAATCGCCAAACTCCTGTTTGATCAGCGCGGTAAGCTCATCTATTTCGCGGTGGGCCTCCTGCAGGTTGAGGTACCAGGGAAGTGTAAAATGACAATCCACATGCAGCAGGCTTCCGTATTTGATTACGCGCAGGTTGTGCAGGTCTACCCAGTTGGGGCGCCTGTTATCATTAAGCACTTTTACAACATGTTTGAGCAGTTGTATATCTGCTTCATCCATGATGCCAGCCAATGATGCGCGTATAATGCGGTAGCCGTTAAAGATCACCACGGCACTCATCACCAGGGCGATGAGGTTATCAAGCCAATATAATTTTGTGAACAGGATCACCAGCAGGCCGGCGATAATGCCGAATGTGGTGTAGGTATCTACCTGCAGATGCCTGCCGCTGGCGCGTAATGCCGGCGAGTTATTCTTTTTACCGATCCTGAGGCATACTGTGCCTGCAATAAAATTCAGGATGCCCGTGCCGGCCACCAGCCAGAGGCCGCTGTCGAGCTGCTGTATCGGCTGCTTTTCGATAAAGTGCAGTACGGTCTCATAAATGATCATGATGCCGGCGGCCACGATCAGCCCGCCTTCGATGGCGGCAGATACAAATTCGGCCTTGCCATGACCGTAAGGGTGATCAAGATCTCTCGGTTTTGCTGCTACATACAGGCTGTACAAACCAATGAACCCCGCAATCACATTCACCACGCTCTCCAGGGCATCGGTAAGTATGGCTAATGAATGGGTAAGCTGGTAGGCAATGATCTTCGCCAGGAACAACACAACACCCAGTATGCTGATCCATAACTGAACACGGAAATTTTGTCTGGCGGATTGCAGGGGGATGGGATTTGGGGCAAAGATACGTGAGTTGGCGTGAGTTGATCGTGAGTTAGCGTGAGGTATTAAATGTGAAGAAGGAGGCATCCTCTCACGATCAACTCACGCCAACTCACGATATCAATTCCACCCTGTAACCGATCTTACAATGCTTCGACAGCATAATAGACACACCGCAATATTTTTCCTGTGTCAGGGAGACGGCACGTTCTACTTTGTCGAGGTATTCAGGCGCTGCATCTACCTTGTATATCATGTTCACATATCTGAACACTTTGGGATGCTCTTCTGTTTGTTCGGCTTCAGCCTCTATTTCGAGCCGGGTAAAAGGCACTTTCATTTTATGGAGTATCTCTACCACATCCATACCGCTGCATCCGCTTGCG
>DASVLZ010000091.1:0-4976 GCA_036384615.1 Sediminibacterium sp. | reverse complement strand
GACGTGCAGGAAGAATTTGCCTCACGATTACATACAAAAGGCTTTGCCCATATAGAGATACCGGAAAGGCACTCGGAGTTCACACTTTCATAAACTGAAGACATGCATCGCAACAAGGAACTGGTCAGCAGGATAGTAACGATCTTCAACGAACATTTCGGGGCGCCGGATATGATTGTGCGTTCACCGGGGCGTATTAACCTGATAGGGGAGCATACGGATTATAATATGGGCTTTGTGCTTCCTGCATCTATCGATAAAGCCATTTATTTTGCCATACAACGCAGGCAGGACCGGGGCATACACCTTATCGCTGCCGATCTTGACCAATCCTATAATACTTCACTGGATAACCTGGTGCCTTCGGGCCTGCAGTGGCCGGATTTTATATTGGGTGTGGTGGAGCAACTCACAAGGAACGGGTACGCATTGCAGGGCTTTAATGCAGTGATCGGGGGTGATGTGCCGCTGGGAGCGGGATTGTCTTCTTCCGCTGCGGTTGAATGTGCCGTAGTGTTTGCCCTTAATGAGCTGTATGTATTGGGGATAGATAAAAAGAATATGGTATTGTATGCGCAGAAAGCCGAAAATGAATTTGTGGGATTGCAGTGCGGCATCATGGACCAGTTTGCCAGCATGTTTGGCAGGGAAGGCAAAGTGATAAAACTGGATTGCAGGTCGCTGGAATATGAGTATATGCCATTTCCCTCTGAAAAAGCAGATATACTGCTTCTGGATACGGGAGTAAAACATTCCCTCGCATCTACCGAATACAACCTGCGCAGGCAGGAATGTGAAAAAGGAGTGAGCCGGATTGCACAGAAATATCCTTCCGTAAAAAGCCTGCGGGATGCTGATATGAATATGGTGAATGAATGCCTTGCCGGCGGCGACCCGGTGGTATACAAACGTTGTAAATTTGTGGTGGAAGAGATCCAACGCCTGCAGGGCGCCTGCGAAGATCTGCGCAACGAAGCATTTACTTCTTTCGGCAGCAGGATGTTTGCAACACATTACGGCCTCAGCAGTGAATATGAAGTGAGTTGCCCCGAAGCAGATGCACTGGTTGAAATGGCGCGCGCCCATACATATGTGCTGGGTGCGAGAATGATGGGAGGAGGGTTCGGCGGATGCACGATCAACCTTGTGGAAAAAGGCCGTGCAGAAGCGCTGGCGGAAGAACTGGCGCCAAAATATTTTGAAAGATTCGATAAGGAACTTAAGCGTTATTTTGTTTCCATCGAAGAGGGTACTTCATTGTTATGATATCCTCCTGGAGCATCATCCATACATGAAAAATCCGCGCTATGAAAACTGTGATCATTACCGGCGCCAACGGAAACCTGGGTACGGCTGTAACCAATGAATTCCTGGCAAAAGGATATACAGTAGCAGCTACCGTGCTGCACGACCACCTGAAATCGGGCATTGGCCGGCATCCCAACCTGCATATCACCACTGTTGACCTGAATGATGAACAGGCTACCCATGCTTTTGTGCAGTCGGCCATAGAGCAGTACAAGACCATAGATGCGGCACTGCTGCTGGTAGGCGGTTTTGCCATGGGCGATGTGGCAGGAACATCCGCAGGAGATATCAGGAAACAGTTAGCGCTCAATTTCGAAACGGCATATCATGTGGTACAGCCTTTATTGCCGCATATGCTGGCCAATAACCATGGCCGCATGGTTTTTATAGGTGCAAGACCGGCCCTGGAACCTGCGTCCGGTAAGGATATGATCGCATATGGGCTCAGCAAATCACTCCTGTTCAAACTGGCGGAATATATTAATGCAGGTGCCAAAGGAAAAGATGTAACGGCTGCAGTAATAGCGCCCTCCACGCTGGATACGCCTGCCAACAGGCAAAGTATGCCCGACACAGACCCTTCCATATGGGTAAAACCCGAAGTACTGGCAGGCATACTCGAATTCATCGTATCAGACAGTTCCGGTCCGCTGCGCGAAACAGTGCTGAAAGTATATAATAATGCCTGAGGTATCTTTCTCCGCGGCAGAACTATTCATTTTCCGCATGCAGTAATTTATAGGAAGATGAATTCCTTGAAAAGGAGATCAGGAATTCGGCGCCGAAATAATGGCCGCGGTATTCATAGAGGCAGATAATATCCCCTTCTTCTTCGAGATAACCCACGATGGTGCTTTCCTCATCGTTATAACTATAGGTAATACGCTGTATGGGCGTACTGAACACTTTCTTCTCGTGTTTTTGCAGGTAGTTGAAATTGCCCTGTTTCAAAGCTTTGGTTTTCGTTGATTCAAACAACCATCCCTACAAGCCTTTCATGATGTTAACCGGATTTCCGGAAGTTAAGATACACATTTTACAGCAATATATACACATGCCGGTTTCGTATTTGTTTGTTTGAACCGATTTATATGTATATTACTACGTAATTAAACGATTGCTATATGGGATCTGTTTCCCTGGTCGCACTGATCATAGCTGCTGTCGTATTTTCTGCAGGAGGCATACTTGCCGGCAGGCTGTTCATCAAAGGCAGTCATAACCCGCAGAAGGGGCAGCCGTATGAGTGCGGCATTCCCACTTCTGGCTCGCCATGGCAGCAATTTCATGTAGGATATTATCTTTTTGCGCTGCTATTCCTCATATTTGATGTAGAGCTGGTATTCATGTATCCCTGGGCTGTAGTGGCTAAACAGGTAGGCGTGACTGCTCTTATAGAGATCGTGTTTTTTATACTGGTACTCTTTCTCGGTTTTTTATATGCACATAAACAGGGAGCCTTGCAATGGAAATGATCGATAAGCCCATACAGGAAACATTCCCGGGAGAAGTGCATCATATGCCCGGCGGTACTGCGGTAACCGGTAAGTTCCAGGAGATCATCAACTGGGCCCGCTCCAATTCATTATGGCCACTTACGTTTGCCACCAGTTGCTGTGGTATTGAAATGATGGCAGTGGCATCATCCAAATATGATTTTTCGCGTTTCGGTTTTGAAGTGGCCAGGGCCACACCCCGGCAGGCGGATGTGATCATCATTGCCGGCACCATCGTAAACAAGATGGGTCCCGTGCTGAAAAGGTTGTACGACCAGATGGCCGATCCAAAATACGTGATCGCCATGGGTGCATGCGCCATCAGCGGAGGACCTTTTTTTTATAACACGTATTCGGTAGTAAAGGGCGCAGACCATATCATACCCGTGGATGTATACATTCCCGGTTGCCCGCCAAGGCCGGAGGCATTGCTGCATGCCCTGCTGAGCCTGCAGGAAAAGATCAAAAGCGGGCTTACCAGGGAACAGATACGGAACGAACTGAAAGGCACATAAAGGAAATATGTTTACTGACGAGATCAAAGAATTCATCACCTCCATATACCCACAGGCCGCATTTGATGAGTCGGGCGAATGGTTATGTGTGCAGGCCGAGCCCGCCGCATGGAAAATGATCGCAGAGAAACTGCGGCATTCGCCCCTGCAGATGGATTATCTTTTCTGTCTTACCTGTATCGACTGGAAGACACATCTCACGATGGTATACCATCTTTCATCTACCATACACAGGAATACAGTGGTGATCAAGGTAAACCTCGACAGGGAGCATCCTGTTATTGACACCGTATCAGATACCTGGCGTACGGCTGAATTTCATGAACGAGAAGTGTTTGAATTGTTCGGTGTAGTGTTCAATCACCATCCGGATCTGCGTAAACTGATATTGCCCGATGATTTTGAAGGGTTCCCGTTGCGCAAGGACTTTGAAGACCCGATCAATATGATCAAACTGTAATTAATTATGTACACCGAAACATCGATCATCAGCGATACCACACTGGCAGGCCCCGAAGGGGAACTGGTGATCAATGTGGGTCCGCAGCACCCCGCCACGCATGGCGTGCTGCACCTGGTGATTACACTAAGCGGTGAAACGATCCGGAAGATAGAACCGCACCTGGGGTATATACACCGCTCTATAGAAAAGATGTGCGAGAGCCTCAGCTACCGCCAGTTCATATATGTTACCAGCCGGATGGATTATCTCTCATCGCATATCAACAACCTCGGCTGCGCATTATGTGTGGAGAAGGCGATGCAGGTAGAAGTGCCACAGCGCGCAAAAGTGATACGCACGATCATGAGTGAACTTACGCGTATTGCCTCGCACGAACTCTGGCTGGGCGCTATGGCGATGGACCTGGGCGCATTCACACCTTTCTTTTATGCATTCCGCGAGCGCGAAATGATCAACGAGATCATGGAAGATACATGCGGCGCCAGGCTCACCATGAACTATATGGTTCCCGGCGGCGTCATGTTTGATCTTCACCCGGAGTTTCAGCAAAAAGTAAAACTGTTCCTTAACCAGTTCAAACAGAAAGTAACGGAGTATGATGACCTGGTTACCAATAACGTGATCTTCCAGAACAGGATGAAAGGAGTGGGCGTGCTTACAAGGGAAGACGCCATATCCTACGGATGCACCGGCCCTGTGGCAAGAGGAAGCGGCGTAAGCTGTGATATACGAAAGATATATCCTTATGAAGTGTATGGCGATGTGGCTTTTGATGAAGTGCTGGAAACCGCAGGCGATTCCTTTGCACGCTATATGGTGCGCGTGAGGGAAATGCACCAGTCGGTACGTATTATAGAACAACTGATCGACAATATCCCCGAAGGAGATTTCCAGGCCAAAACAAAAGCGGTGCTGAAACCCCCGAAGGGAGAGTTTTACCAGCGTGTGGAAACGGCGAGAGGCGAATTTGGTGTGTATATAGTGAGTGAAGGCGGCACCACGCCTTACCGGATCAAATTCCGTTCACCCGGTTTCTCCAACCTGTCTGCGCTCGATCATATTGCGCGCGGCAGCAAGATCGGCGACCTCATGGCCACCATGGGCACGCTGGATTTGGTGATACCGGATATTGACAGGTGAGGAGCAAAGTGAAAGGTCAAAAGTGAAAAGTCAAAAGTGAAAAGTCAAAAGTGA
>DASVLZ010000090.1:0-3485 GCA_036384615.1 Sediminibacterium sp. | reverse complement strand
TAGCCAACCCATAAAAAAGCGGCTGCACTGTAAAAGTGCAGCCGCTTTTTTATGGGTTGGCTAACAGCCAATGGCCAATAGCTAACAGCTATTGCTTCGGCAACTTCGAATTAACATAATCGATCATCTCCTGTGACCCGGCCATCTTGGCTTTCTTGGCGGCGAGGTTCTGCAATATGCCATTGATCATGTTCTCGAACTGGGGCCTTGCAGAGGCAGGTATCTGTTCTTTAAAGTCAACGATCAGGTCAACACCCCTCTTGAACTTCGCAAGGTCTGTTACCTTGGCAAGAAATTCGCCGTAAGAGAAGGTTGCCTGTACTTTGGCCTGTGATAACGGCATCTTTTCATAACTATCGGTGATATCATCATACGCTGTTTCATCACCGTATTTGATGAATACATTGGTGATCTCGCTCGCCAGCAACCCTTTGTTCTTGCCCTTCTTCAGTTCTGAAGCGATCTGGAAAGCCTCTTTTCCATCCAGCAATGCCAATGCACGGAGAGATGCGCCTGCAACGGAATAGGAAGAATCGCGGATGCCTTTGAGGAACATATCATGATAGCTGCTGTTCTTTTGTTTGCCCAGCACATCAATGGCAGACTGTCTTACCAGTGTATGGTCATCATTCTTCGCTATCGATTCTATTTTACTGATAGTGGCAGGCTCCAGTGAAGCCGCCATCAACAGGTTGCTCAACGCACGCATGCGGATGCGGAAATAAGGATCACTCAGCCCTTTCACCAGCAGGTCATAAGCCGCTTTTTCCTTGATGTTTTTGGCTGCAAACTCAAGCGCCTCCCTCCGGTCAAGGTACTGGCCGCCATAATTGAACTGGTGGATGTATTCCTGCAGGTTCTTATCATCTTTCTTCACCGCCAGCGTGTATTTGTCGGCATCCACGTTGATCAGGTCCGGTTTGGAAGATACCGGGAAGGAGAAAGTGTCTTCCTTGTTCTCCACCCAGACCATATACCTTTTTTTGGCGGCGCCATGATAGATATCTATCGGCATATACAATTTGAACAGCTTGTCGCCGGCCTGCGTTTGTTTGATATATACTTTCGATGTCTGCGTTGCCGCATCGTATCCATAACTGATATTGAGCGATGGGTGCCCGCTGTTGAAATACCACTGGTCAAAGAACCAGTTAAGGTCCTTACCCGTTACTTTTTCAAATGCCAGCCTGAGCTTTACAGCAGAGCCATTGCCGAATTTGTTGGCGGTAAGGTATTCGTTCAATGATTTGAAGAAAGCATCATCACCTACAAACTTGCGGAGCATGTGCAGGATACGGCCGCCTTTCTGGTAGCTTACCAGGTCGAACATATCCTCTTTATCGTCATAGTAGAAACGTACCAGGTGTTTGGTTTTTGCATCAGGACTGCTGAAGTACTGCTGCATTTCGTTGAAGTTCTCAAACCCGGCTTCATCGGCTCCGTATTTGTGTTCCAGCCACAGGTACTGGCTGTAGTCGGCAAAGCTTTCATTTACGGTAAGGTTGCTCCAGCTCTCAGCGGTAACCAGGTCGCCGAACCACTGGTGAAAGAGCTCATGGGCAATGGTGCTTTCCCAGGTATTCTGGTCAACCAGTTCCCTTGCATCCTGTTGTGCGCTTTCCTGGTGCAGGGTGGCGGTAGTGTTTTCCATGGCGCCGCTCACATAATCACGGCCAACGATCTGGCTGTATTTTACCCAGGGATACTCGATGCCTGTAACTTTTTCGGAAAAGAATTTCATCATCTCGGGCGTATACCCGAATATTTTACGTGCCACGGGAGCATATTCCTTTTCCACGTAATAATTAACTTCCTTTCCCTTATACGTGTCTTTAATAACAGCATAATCACCTACGCCAATAAAGAAAAGATAGGGCGCATGCGGTAATTCCATCACCCAGGTATCGGTGCGGGTGCCGTCTGTATTCTTTTTCTGTGCAGTGAGTTTTCCATTGGAAAGGGTCACATATTTGGCAGGAACGGTGAGGCTGAACTCCTGTGTGGTCTTTTGATTGGTCTTATCTATGGTAGGTATCCATACAGAGCTGGCCTCGGTTTCTCCCTGTGTCCATATCTGCGTGGGCTTGTCTTTTTCTTCTCCCTTCGGGTTGATGAAATAAAGCCCCTTGGCATCCGAGATCGCAGCGCTTCCCTGTGTACGGAACTCGTTGGGTTTGGCCGTGTAATCGATATACACCATATACTTTTCATCACGCAGGTAGGTTTTATCGAGATGGATATCGAGGAACAGGCTGTCGTAGCTATATTTCAGGGGGATGTTCTTCCCGTTCTTTACCAGTTCCACTTTATTGATGTTCATTCCCTTTGCATTCAGGCGTAAAGAATCGGTAGGATAGAAATGTGGTTTCAGGGTTATCCATACCTTACCATTCAGGTACGATTTGCTGTAATCGAATTTCGCGTCAAGTTTGGTGTGAACAAGGTCATTGATCTTTGTGGGAAAGGCCCTGTATTCAGGATTAACGGTCTCAGCTTTTTCCTGTGCCGAGGCAAACATTACGGCACAGATGCCAAGCAATAGCAATATTTTCTTCATGAAAAAAAGTTTAGATAAGGAGTAAAGATACAGTTTGGGGCTATAGTGTAAAAAGAAGGCCGGTGGAAGGTAGGCCGAAGGCAGGTGCTGGTTATGACATGCCTATACCGGAGGTGTACCGGACTTATACCGGACTTGTACCGGACTTTTCCCTTCCTGCCCCTTTTCATTCCTCATTACTCACCACACTCCCTCGCAATATTTCAATTAGCTTTGCCGCTGATGAGATATGCATTTTTGATTTTCATATGTTTTATTTTCCTGGGTAGCAACGGGTTGCAGGCCCAGCGAACCCTGCTGTACCTGCAGAGTGAAGGGGAGCAGCCGTTTACGGCGGAAATAGGGGGGGTACAGTATGCGTCATCGCTCAGCGGGTATCTTTCCATTCCCGGCCTGGCCCAGGGGCAGCATACGCTGCAGGTAGGTTTTCCGGGCAGCAATACCGAATATGTTTTTCCCTGTACTTTAGGAGCACTTCCCGCCGGTTTCTTTATCAAGCGCGCGGTGGATAATACCGCTGTATTGTTCGATATGGTCAGCTTTGATGAAATCCGGGGCATGATCGCTACCGTATGGAAAGAGCAGCAGCAGGCAAAGCAGCAGCAGGCAGCCAGGGAAGCGAAGGAAACCGCCAGGAAAACAGGTATTTCTGCGGGTATCCGCAAAATATACGACAGGTCTTCCAGGGAAGGGATAGACCAGGTATATGTGGTGAACAATGGCGATAAAAAAGATACCATAGCCCTGTTCATACCTGTGCTGGAGGAAACAAAACCCCGCAGTTCAGGGCGGCTTACCGGCCCGGGACTTCCGGAACCGGCACAGGGGAGCGCCACTATGGCCATGGTGCCGGCAGCAGGCCGGAACCGTTATTCCTTACGATAAACCCCATTTATGCACCGTTATTTCCTGGAACTGTCATACAAGG
>DASVLZ010000089.1:0-3649 GCA_036384615.1 Sediminibacterium sp. | reverse complement strand
TCGCATCTGTTATCCGCAACATACACATATGTATACGATGACAGAAGCCCTTACGGACAAGCTTTTCCCCGGGTACGTATTTATGACGGCGAAGGCTCGATTGTATTTGGTACGGATATCAGTTCGGCGGTAAACCTGCTTGTGCAGCGTAACGGCAGTATTACCGACCGATGGTATTTCAATACCGGTAACCATAGATGGGATGCAGGTGTGGATATGGAATACAGCCGTGTGCACAATGCTTTTGTGCAATATGCTTTCGGCAGCTATACATATGCATCGCTTCCGGATTTTATTACGGATGATCATCCTTCGGGATACCAGTCCGGTTTTTCGATGGGCGACAGTATACAGGATGATCATATCAGTACCGCTGCAAAGTTTGCGGTGATGAAAGGTGCCGTGTATATCAACGATGCATACCGCGTATCAGAACATTTGTTGCTGCATATGGGAATACGCCTGGATAAATATGTGTTTCCCAGCCTGCCACCGGTCAATACGGTATTGAATGATTCCGTATTGCCCCTGCTTGCAAAATATCATGCAACGGAAGGCGCTTCTTCGGGAGCCGCTATCAGGATACCGGTTGCTGTTTCCCCGAGGATATCGCTGCAGTATCATATACCCCGGCCAGGTATCAGTATACAGGCAGGCTTCGGATGGTTTTCAGGGAGAATGCCCTTTGCCTGGCCGGGAGGTGTTTACCAGTACAATGGATTATTGACCGGCGGATGGGTAGCCAATAAGCCGCAACTGAATCGTATGCGGCTGCGGCCCGATCCTTACCGCCAATGGAAAGCAGATGAATTACAGGGTATTGCCAATAAAGACCCGGTAAACCTGGTAGCAGCCGGCCTGAAAATGCCTGCCATAGCGAGGGTTTCGCTATCCGCAGAAAAAACATACCCCGGCGGCTGGAGCATATCGGCGGAGGGAAGTTATACCCATGTGCTTTCAGCTGTCACTTACACTAATATCAACCTGTTACCTCCTTCACAAAAAACCGATGGCCAGGGAGGGCGCGCCGTGTATACCGATAGTAACCAGGCAAGGATCCCGCTTGATAATGGAAACAATCCCTATGCATACGCCATTTTGCTGCATAACCGCGAAGGACAAAAAGGATATGGTTATGATGTGGGAATATCTGTGCGTAAACAAGGACAGGAGCGGTTGGGTATCTCTTTTTATTACCGGTGGGGAAGATCATTTGCGGCAAACGATAATACCAGCTCCGTAAACCTGAGCCAGTGGCGTACCATGGAATCGGTGCAGGGAAGAAATGATCTGCCCTTATCCGAATCCGATTTCAGTCCCGGGCACCGCATATTCCTTTCCCTTTCCTTGAGGAACAGGACTAAGAGGAAACAAACAGGTACATCCTTATATATTCAATATTCCGGCCAGTCCGGCTGGCCTTTCAGTTATGTATATGGAGGCAGCAGCATGGTACGCGATGATGGCAACGCCGGGGGTTATGAACTGATCTATGTTCCCGATAAGCCCACGCTGGAGCAAACCATTTTTGTACCGCTTATTATAAATGGTGTGTTGTTTACCCAGGCGCAACAGGCAGAACTGCTGGAAAATTATTTCAGCACCAATCCGTACCTGCGAAAACGGAGAGGGCTTTTTGCAGAGAGGAACGGCAGCCGCACACCATTTACGCATACTATAAACCTTAAAGTGTTGCAGAACCTGGTCATTGCCGCAGGAAAAAAACGCTACGTGCTACAGTTAAGTTGCGAGCTGATCAACCTCGCCAACCTTATCTGCCGTAATTGGGGCAGGAAATACCTGCTGCCTTTTGACCAGTTGCAGATCATTGACTTTATGGGGTATGCCGGCAATACCCTGGTGCCGCAGTTCCGCATGAACCCGGTACTATTGCAGGACCAGCTCATGCCGCTGTCGCAAAGCCTGCGCGCATCCTATTCCGCGGCCTGGGCCTGCCAGTTAGGGGTGAGGCTCGGGTTTTGAAGGGAACGGATGATGTATAAGTGGCGGCCCGGTTGCTACCGTGGCCGGGGATTCTTTCAGGAGTTGTTCGGGAATGCTTCGGGAGTGCTTCGGGCATCCTTCGGGATTACCTGCCACATCCTTCGGGTCGGCTTCAGGAACGCTTCGGGAAATACACAGGCTCCTTCGGGGATCCTTCGGGAAGTTCCCGAAGGATCCCCGAAGGATGTGGCAGGTAATCCCGAAGGATCCCCGAAGAAGAGGCCTGATTTCCCGAAGAAATCAGGTGTTTTCCCGAAGCGCTCCCGAAGAAACTGCTGCATTTCCCGAAGAAACAGCACTGTTTCCCGAAGAAACCAGTTGCGTTCCCGAAGAACGCCCGGTAAGCGGCCGGAGGCCATCCTGAAAAATGCCCTCCGGTAGAAAAAACGGTGAAAGGGTTTCTGTATAGGAAAAAGAAAGTTTAATACAAACTTAATATTCAATTATTTGGAACGTTTTTCGCCTGTTTTCAATACAAAACAGGGCATATATTTTCCCCTAAGAATGCATAGTTTTCCCCATTTGGGGTATTTCAGCGATCCGGGGAGGGAACAGAATTTTGCTGCGGCCAATAAAGCGTGATATTTGCAGCATCTAAAACTATGTCTATGAGATTTTTCAAGGGAATTTCATTGATGCTGACGGCAATACTGATCGCCGTTGCATCCATGGCTCAGGTTACGACCAGTAGCATTACCGGTTCTGTAAAAACAGCAGACGGTAAAGAACTGGAAGGCGCAACCATCACTGCCACTCACACGCCATCGGGCACCGTATATAAAACGGTTTCCAAAAAAGGCGGTTCTTTCAACCTTACCGGTCTGCGTATCGGTGGGCCCTATACCGTGGTGATCGAATATGTAGGGTTAAAGACAGAAACATTACAGGACATCAACCTTTCCCTGGGCGAGCCGTACACGATCTCTCCCGTGCTTTCCGAATCTGCACAGAACCTCACTGAAGTGGTGGTACTGGCACAGCGTGCAAGAGGTGTTGTGGAAAGAGGCGGTGCCAACACGGTGGTAGGCCAGCGCCAGCTGACTACCCTGCCCACTATCGGCAGGAGTATCACCGACTTTACCCGTCTTACCCCGCAGAGCGGTTCCAGCTTCACCACCAACTCAAACTCTATCGGTGGCCGCGATGGCCGTTTCAATAACGTAACGGTGGACGGTGCCAACCTCAATAACAACTTCGGCCTGTCTACCGATCCCCTTCCCGGCGGCGGTAACCAGCCGATCTCACTGGATGCGATCGACCAGCTGAGCATCAACAT
The DNA here is from genome assembly GCA_036384615.1 of Sediminibacterium sp. GTDB lineage: Bacteria > Bacteroidota > Bacteroidia > Chitinophagales > Chitinophagaceae > Sediminibacterium. Next base: position 369 of record DASVLZ010000089.1, on the reverse strand, counting down.
TTCACCTGTTGATGTAAGGCAGTCCAACTTCACCGGTGGTAATATTGCGGCAGCTACCAAGAGCGGTACCAATACCTTCAAAGGGGGCGCCTACACTTATTACAAGAACCAGAGCTATGTAGGTACCCATGTAAAAGATGTATCCCTGCCTGCACTGACCAGCACCAAGAGCAATATCTACGGAGCTACCTTGGGCGGACCAATCATCAAGAACAAACTGTTCTTCTTTGCCAGCTATGAGTACGAGAAAAAGACCAACCCCCCGGGTACCTCTTACACTCCTTCAGGGGGCAGCGGCACAGGCAACGTGTCTAACGTAAAAGTGGATTCGCTGAAGAAACTGTCTGATTACCTGAAGACCAAATACAA
>DASVLZ010000088.1:0-2616 GCA_036384615.1 Sediminibacterium sp. | reverse complement strand
TGCAGGCTTTATGGTAAACACAGACAGGGAATACATGGTTGACCTGCGGTATGTATTCACGCGCAACCTGGGAATGCGTGCCCACTATGATAGTGATATGGGATTTGGCCTGGGTCTTTCGTTGAATTATTAACGCAAAATTTTCTCCATCGCTTTTCCTTTGGCCAGCTCATCGACCAGTTTATCCATGTAGCGGATCTTTTGCATGAGTTTGTCTTCGATCTCTTCCACACGGTAACCGCAGATCAGTCCAGTGATCTTTGAAACATTGGGGTTCAGCCTGGGCGCATCCCTGAAGAAGGTTTCAAGATCTGTTTTTGTATCGATCTGGTGTTGTAAGGAAGATAGGTCGTACCCGGTAAGCCAGCAGAGAACGGTATCCAGTTCTTCTTTGGTACGTCCTTTTTTCTCCACCTTTTGTATATACATGGGATATACACCGGCGAAAGACATTTTAAACACTCTTGCTGCTCTTGATGCATCCATATTTTTTTGTTGTTATTGATGATAGGCAATCGGTGATATTATTTTTTGCTTCTGTCGATCACATCCAGCAACCCATCAGTATGCCGGTCTTCAGCAAGCTGCCAGAACATGATACCATCCAGTTTTTTATCTATGGCATACCGCGTTTTCAGGGCAATGGACCTGCTGTCGTCAAAAGTAACAAACCATTGTTTTACCGGGTTATAGAGATAGGGCGCTGAAGCTTCTTCATCCCAGTGATATACAAACCCGCTGTCGGCCGGTAACAGCTTTGCAAAATTGCTGTAAGAAATGCCGCGGAGAAACCTGCCTTTACTATACAGGCCATTATTACCATCAGCCACTTTTTCCCAGACCCTCGCGTAAAACGCAGCGCCCAGCACCAGCTTGCCCGCCGGAACATGCTTTGCCAGCAACAGGTTTACAGCATTATCGCACGACTCTCTTTGTTTACTGGTGGAATAGAGGCCGGTATGATGGCCGGTAACCGTATCATAGCCGGTGATCAGGTCATAGGTCATCAGGTTTATCCTGTCTACCAGTGGTGTTACTATATCCCAGTCCACCGCTTCATTAATGTATCGTGTAAAACCCCCTGCGGCAAAGCTGATCTCCTTGCTGTTGCCCAGGGTATCGCGCAGTGTCTGTATCAATGCGCTGAAATGCGCTTTATCATCCGGTGAGTAAGGATGCCCGGGCGGGCCGGGAATGGTCGGATATTCCCAATCCAGGTCAATACCATCTGCATGAAAATCATTGAGCAGTTTCTTCACGGAAGAAGCAAATATTTTCCGGGAGCTGTCTATGGCAAAAACCGGGGAGCAGAAATAGCAGCCGGTCCATCCGCCCATGGATACGATCACTTTGAGATGGGGGTTCCTTTTTTTCATACGCACGCAGGCTTCCAGTGAAGCGCTGTCGCGGGCATTACTGAGTGATATGGAATTTCCTTTCAGGTGCGTAAAACTGAAACTGAGATGCGTTAGTTTCTCCACCGGAAAACTATCGATCAGGCTGGCCGGCCCGGCATAATATCCAAATACCGTAAAAGCTTTTTTCTGCGCCAGCACATGCCCTGCACCGAAAAGGAAGATCATTAACAGGCATATGGTTGTCCGCTGCCAATAGGTGACTTTCATAGAGAGATGAAAGTACACTTTTTTGACGGGATGATGGCCGGTTGAAGTATCTGTATTGGGTTGAAATTGACGTATTTTTAGTGACCTGAAATAAAAGCACATTCAAATGAGGATTTGGTCCCTTCATCCCCAATATTTAGATGCAAAAGGCCTGGTAGCCTTATGGCGCGAAACGCTCCTTGCAAAACATGTCCTGGAAGGGAAAACAAAAGGGTATCGCAATCATCCGCAACTTAGCAGGTTCAGGCAAGCGGAGAAACCATTGGATAGCATTAACCAATACTTGTCCGGCGTATATGCCGAAGCATTGCAAAGAGGATATCATTTTAACAGGGAAAAGATCCATTGGAAATTTGAACCTTCTGTGATGAAGGTAACGACCGGGCAGATGCAGTATGAAACGGAACATCTGCTCAATAAACTTAAGATTCGCGACAAGGAAAAGTTTGCGGCATTATATAAACAGGTCAGGGTTGTGCCGCATCCATTGTTCAGGATCGTAAAAGGAAATGTTGAGAAATGGGAAATAACAGGATGAAAACAGGGTATATAGCCTTTTCATTCCAGTTTTCGCTTTCAGGATCAGATCCGCAGATGGTTGGCTGTGAGGAACCTCTGCGGATCTGTATAAAATGTATTTTAGCCGGCAGATAATGCGCTAATTCTTCGGAACAACATAAGTAATGGATACCTTGTTCCTGTAGATTACGTTCTTGCCATTCAGTTTAGCCGGAGTCCATTTTGGACTTGCTGAAAGTACTCTCACAGCATCTTCGCGTGAACCGAATCCCGGATCGTTCAAAGCTTGCACATCCTTTATCTTTCCTTCTTTGTCGATAATGAAGCTTAATAGCACAGTGTATTTGCCTGGTGCACCTCCCTTTTCAACGATACTCTTAAAATTGCAGGTGGTGCTTAGAAACTTTTGCCATCCCTCCCGGCCACCGGGAAATTTCGCTTCTTCCTGTACATGCTCCTGCTTGCTTATGCT
>DASVLZ010000087.1:0-3907 GCA_036384615.1 Sediminibacterium sp. | reverse complement strand
GGAGCTCACCGCCCTGCCCAGCATGAAACAGGAACTCTGGATGCCGGCCTTACAGCAAACAGATGCATTGCTGGTAGGTGGCGGCGATTGCCAGTATCTTTCGTACTGGATGCGCAAGTCCGGACTGGCCGGAATGTTGCCGCTGTTACTGCAGAAAACCGTTTATGTGGGATTGAGCGCGGGCAGTATGATCATGACCCGCTATGGAACCACTTACGGTAACCATACCCTGCCTCCGGAAACAGAGAAATCGCTGGGGTTTGTTGATTTTGCACTGCACCCCCACCTTGACCATGAATGGTTTCCTGAAAACGCAATGGCTAATCTGCAAAAACTGGCTGCTACCCTTCCCATGACCTCTTATGCCATCGATGACCAGACCGCTGTTAAAGTAGTGGATGGCAGGGTTGAGGTTGTTTCCGAAGGAAACTGGAAACGGTTTGAGCCTGTAAGCTGATCGCTTCAATATACTGTATGATCTGTTGCTGTCTTTTATTAGTATAATGTCCCCGTTCTTTATAAGAAGCATATTTGGTTTCCAGCTTCGCAATCAATATCTCAAGGCAGCTTAAAAAGAATACCATCCACCCGCTGATTACTTCTTTATCGGTTCCCCGGTTTTGCCGGCCATCCATCAACAACTGGTAATATTCCTTTTTTCTTTCTTCGAAAGAAAGGGGCCAGGTTGTATCAGCCTGTTAGTGCGTGTATAGATACCAAGGACAGAAAGCAAACTCATTTAATGGGCTCACGTGAGCCCATTATGAGCCAATTAAATTGGCTTTAATTTATTGTAAATCAATGATATACACTCAATCGAAAGGGATCTGGTGCGATTCTGGTGCGTATCTGCTTCGATTCAGGCCCCTCCTGGGATGCTCTTGGTAATGGCTGGGGTATGCCTGAAAAGCCGGGCAAATGTTTATACCATTGCCGGCATATGGCTGGTATATGACTGGTATATGGCAAGTATATGACTGGTATATGACTGCTCCGGTTTTATAATATCATTTTTACGCGCCTTAGTTCCCGTTCCGGATTTGTACGTATGTGATGTTTCCAAATAGAGCCACTGAAAGAAATCACACACTGGCCTCTAAAATGCCAGTATCATTACAGTTACGTTACAGCTCCATTACAGCATCGTTACAGCGCCATTACAGCAACATTACATTGGCATGGGTAGCACATGCCTCATACCCAGAGCGTGTGGGACATGGGGCTTTTGTGCTGGAAATGGGTGGTAAATCGCTCCGGAGATATTTTATAAAGCTGCCAGGCATTGCTCCAGCCGGGCAAACAGGAAGGAGGAGTTGCCGTTTTTTGGTTGTTAGTTGTGCAAACCCGCTCCCAGCCTGCGTTGCGCAGATTATTCAAACCCAGCTGGTTAAGCGATGTAAAAAAAGTAACGGGATTTTTCCCGTTGACAAAACGGTTCTCTCGGGGAGAGATGCAGTGATAACAGAAGAGTAAAAGCAACCAGTAAATATACGCACCTCATATATGTTCAAACCGCTGTTCCCGGGAAAGCGTGATCGTTAATCTCCCCTCTTCGCAGATAATGTCGATAACATGACCGGCACGAAATCCGCTCTCTGCCAGCCATTTGCCTGCGAAGCAAATAACGGGAAAGGTTACATACCGGCTGTGGGAATAATTGCCGGCTCTTCTGAAATGCTTATTGCAAACGGTCAGCTTTCTTACTTTGGATATGGTTTCCTGGTTTGCCATGATCTTTTGTTTTTGTACAACACAAAGCAAGGCTGCGTATAGTTGGTACCCTACCCGATACATATGTATTTTACTGTGTAATACATGTACATTACCGGTACTTTACAAGGTAAATTTGTACCTTACCAGGCAGAAACAAATTAAATTTGTTCCCTTATGACACCTACCACACCTGACCGGAAAATTCACGAAGGCCGCAACATCAAACGCTTCCGCGAAATGCTGGGCATTAAGCAGGATACCCTTGCCGCCGACCTGGGTGATGACTGGAACCAGCAGAAGATATCCCTGCTGGAGCAGAAGGAAGTGGTAGACCCTACCATACTGCAGCAGGTATCGGTTGCGTTGAAGATACCGGTGGAAGCATTCAGGAATTTTGATGAGGACCAGGCTATTAATATCTTTTCCAACACCTTCCAGGATTTTAAAGATAATGCCGTTGCTTCTGCAATGAATTATCAATGCTCTTTCAATCCAATAGATAAGATGATCGAGTTGTACGAGCGCATGCTCCAGCAGCAAAAGGAAATGATAGAAAAGCTGGAGAAACTGATTGAGAGGAAATAAACTTTATGCCGGATCAATGGCCCCGTAGGGGCCACCGCTTTGTAGCATAATAAACGCGTGATTTTTTTATTGCCCCGGCAGGGGCAACCCTTGTACAGAATACCTGTATACGCACCACAATGAATACGAAATAACGCGGTGGCGCAGTGCCCTATAGGTTACCATTACATTCTGTTTTCCTGGCTATAAAGCGGTAACCCCTACAGGACCATACGTACCTGATCGCGGATGATCTGAGGATTGGCAAGGTTGGTTTTAGTAAGCTGCGAAACAGCTAAATTTTGGCGACACTGGTATAGATACGTCAACAAACTACATTTTACAAACGGGTGTACCGGCGGTAATTTTACCTGATAAATCAGTAGTATGCAACTCAGACTAAGTAATGACAGCGAATACCTGAAGTGGTTAGCTGAAATGAAGGAGAAAATACGTAACAGCCAACTGGATGCAGCCCTTAAAGTGAATAAACTGATGTTGCGCCTGTACTGGGAACTCGGGCGGGCTATAGATGAAAAAATGCAGCATTCCGGTTGGGGGGATAAGGTGATACCTCAATTGGCAAAAGATCTGGGCATGGAGTTTCAGGGCAAAGGATTTGGAACAACCCAACTAAAATATTTCAGGCGTTGGTACCAGTTTTACTACCAGTTGGGTCGCAAACCTGTTGACCAATTTCCGGACACTGAAAACCAAATAGTTGTAATTGGTCAACAGCCTGTCGCCCAAATAAGGGAGCATAATGGTATGGATTTCCCGGAAATATTGAGCCGGGTGCCCTGAGGCCACCATATACAGATATTTACAAAATCAAACAGCGTGGAAGAAGCGCTGTTCTATATCCAGGAAACAACAAAGCATAACTGGCCGAGAAAAATGCTTGATCACCACCTGTCAAGCGGTTTATATGAACGTAAGGGAAGAGCACTTACCAATTTTGATATGGCACTGCCGTTGCCACAGGCAGAACTGGCAAGGGAAATGCTCAAAAATCCTTACAACTTAGGGTTTCTGGAAATCGATGAAGAAGCCAGTGAACGCGACCTGGAAAATGCAATCATCAACAACATAGTGTTCCTGCAGGAAATAGGGCCTTGGTTCGCCCTGATGGGCAAGCAGTATAAACTGCGGGTAAGTGAACAGGATTATTTTATAGACCTATTGTTTTACCATACACGCCTGCACTGTTACCTGGTAATTGAACTGAAAATAACAGAGTTCATTCCTGAATATGCCGGAAAGCTTGAGTTTTACATCAATGCGATAGATGAGCAGATAAAATTGCCGGAGGACAACCAGACCATAGGCCTGCTGTTATACAAAAACGCGGATAAGATTATTGTTGAATATTCCCTCAGAACAAAAACCAAACCAACCGGGGTGGCCGAATACACCCACACCCTCCCCAGGGAACTGGTAAAGGAACTTCCAACCGTTACTGAACTTAGGAAGGAATTACAAAAGGAAATTATATTGGCTAAAAAGCCAATCGATGAAAAGCTTGCCAGGATTAAAGATTTCATCAGCAGGATAAACATAGAGGAATCAAGGGAAGAAAAATCCGATGTTTCTGTGCATAAGATATATACCGATGTTTTCCTACCGCTTT
>DASVLZ010000086.1:0-5349 GCA_036384615.1 Sediminibacterium sp. | reverse complement strand
CCGTAACAGGTATACGTTCTGTGCAGAATTCCATTTCAGCTGCATCATTGCTGCTTACGATCACGAGCTTATGACGGCAGTAAGTACTTATCAGGTGGTGATACAATGCATAGCCTGCTTTGTCGAGATTGGTACAGGGCTCATCGAGCAGTAAAAGAGGCGCATCTGAAAAAACAGCCTGTGCCAGTTTGATCCTTTGTTTCATGCCGCTGCTATAGTATCGGATCTGTTTGCGGGAGGCATTGCCCAGCTCAACGGTATTCAGTATGCCATCAATAGAGAGTCCGGATGTTAATGGCTTGAACTGGTGATGGAAGTGAAGGAATTCCGTTGCCGTCATCTCTTCCACCAGTTCCAGGTAGGGTGCTGCAATGGATAGTTCACGGTAAATATGTTCGGGATCTATGGATGATGTCTTATGCTCACATGTGTTTGTATAGGCAATACTGCCCTCATTCAGCATCAGGTTGCCGGCAATGGCTTGCAGCAGGGTGCTTTTTCCGCTGCCGTTAGGGCCTGTGATGGCGTAAGCCTGCCCCTGTTCAAATGTGTAATTGAAATGCCTGAATATCCAATCACGGTTAAACCGTTTGCCGGCGCCCGACATATGTACAGATATGCGTTTGCCAGCAGGGTCTGTAAGGGTACCGATGATTTGATGGGATGTAGTCATGTTTGTTCAGGTTCCTGAGCCGCTATGCCGGATCAATCCTCTTCCATAGCGCCTTTCACGTATTTTTTGATGATGCCCCTGCCGCTCTCGCGGATAAAGGTTACGATCTCATCACGTTCATCGCTGGCGGTCACTTCTTCTTCAATGAATTCGAGCGCCTGCGTGGTGTTCAGGCCTTTGTTGAATATAACACGGTAAATATCCAGTATATGGTTGATCTTCTCCAGTTCAAATCCTCTCCGTTTCAGCCCTATGCTGTTTACTCCGCCATAACTAAGCGGGTTGCGTACAGCTTTGATAAAGGGGGGAACATCCTTGCTCACAAGGCTGCCTCCTGCTATATACGCGTGCTGCCCTATGTTCACAAACTGGTGAACGGCGCTCACGCCTGCTATCCATGCCCAGTCGCCCATAGTTACATGCCCTGCCAGCTGCACGCTGTTGCTGAGCACGCAGTTATCGCCGATGCTGCAGTCATGCGCAATATGGCTGTAGGCCATGATCAGGCAGTTGCTGCCCACCCTGGTTTTGAGCCTGTCGGTAGTACCCCGGTTAATGGTTACAAATTCACGTATGGTGGTATTGTCGCCGATCTCAACAGTGGTTTTTTCGCCATTGAATTTCAGGTCCTGCGGAATGGCGCCCAGCACTGCGCCCGGGAATACGCGGCAGTTCTTGCCAATGCGTGTGCCATCCATGATGGTTACATTGCTGCCGATCCATGTGCCCTCGCCTATCTGCACATCTCCGTGTATCACAGCGAAAGGATCGATCTTCACATTCGGCGCAATACGCGAGTTGGGATCGATATAGGTATAGGGATGGGTCATGAAAGTGAAGGATTAAAAGTCATCATTATTTTTTTTCCGCAGGCCTTTTCACGATCTGTGCAACCAGGTCTGCTTCAGTGGCTACTTTTCCGCCTACATATACAGTACCCCGCATTTCACAGATGCCGCGGCGTATGGGTCCGGTGAATTCCATTTTGAGCACCATCGTATCGCCCGGCTTCACCATCTGCTTGAACTTGCAGTTATCGATCTTCAGGAAATAAGTATCGTATTGCCCTTCCGGCATGGAGTTAATACAGAGTATACCACCCGTCTGCGCAAGCGCTTCTATCTGCAATACACCCGGCATTACCGGGTTGCCGGGAAAATGCCCCGGGAAGAACCATTCATTGAACGTAACATTCTTGATGCCTACAATATAGGAATCCGTCAGCTCAATGATCTTATCCACCAGCAGGAAAGGATGGCGGTGGGGTAATGTTTTCTCGATCTTCTCCAGCGAATATACCGGAGGCATCGATGGGTCATAGATAGGCACATCTTTCACATGCCTGTTCTTCTTGATATACTGTTTGATCTTTTTGGCAAACTCCACGTTGGTGCTGTGCCCCGGCCTGTTGGCGATGATACGCGCTTTGATAGGATAACCGATCAGCGCCAGGTCGCCTACCACATCCAGCAGCTTATGCCTTGCCGGCTCATTCGGAAAACGCAGCTCGAGGTTATTGAGGTAGCCTTCACTTTTTACTTCGATCTTGTCGCGCTTGAACACTTTGGCAAGACGGGTCATTTCTTCATCCGTAACAGCTTTGTCTACCACCACAATGGCATTGTTGATATCGCCGCCTTTGATCAGGTCATGATCCAGCAGCATCTCCAGCTCATGCAGGAAACAGAAGGTGCGGCAGGGCGCTATCTCTGTTTTAAAATCCTTGATGGTCTTCAGTCCCGCATGCTGGGTGCCCAGTACCGGGCTGTTGAAATCGATCAGCGTGGTGATCTGGTAGTCCATAGAAGGCAAAGCCACCATTTCCACACGCTTCTGTTCATCATAATGATAAATGTTCTCATCGATGCTGTACCATGCTTTGGCCGCATCCTGCTCCACCACGCCGCATTCTTCGATCAGGCTGATAAAAGGAGCGGAGCTGCCGTCCATAATAGGTATTTCAGGGCCGTTGAGCTCGATCAATACATTGTCCACGCCCATGCCCACCAGTGCAGCCAGCACATGTTCCACCGTACTCACTTTGGCATCGCCCTGCTGCAGCGTGGTGCCGCGGCTGGTGTCTGATACCAGGTCGCAATCCGCTTTGATCGTAGGCTGGTTAGGCAGGTCTACACGCTGAAACTGTATGCCAAAACCGGGATTGGCAGGGCAGAGCGTCATATCTACCAAAATACCGGTGTGTAAACCGGTACCGTTGATGCTGATAGAACTCTTGAGGGTATGTTGTTTATCAGGATTGAAATTCGTGTCCATTCTATGAATTTATAAGCAATTGCAGGCTGGGCAGGCCATAATATCGGGCAAAAATAAGATTTCAGGCAGTTATTGAAGGGGGTGAGAAGTCAAAAGTGAAAAGTCAAAAGTGAAAAGTCCATTTTTTAGCTTTTGACTTTTCACTTTTGACTTGCTAAAGCAGTGATTTTCACTCTGATAACCTGGGTAGGAGTTCAGCGAGCTGTTTTTCCAGGTCCCTTACCCTTTTTTCAAGCTCCACCAGGTTGCGGGCTGCCGCCTGGTTACGGAGAGCGTGACTGGCCTCCTGGGCCGGCGTACCTATAAAGGATTTGTTGGCTTCGGAAATGGTTTTCGATATCCCGCTTTGCGCAGCGATCTTGGTGCCATCGGCTATATGAATATGGCCTACCACACCCACCTGTCCGCCGATCATCACCCTTTTTCCCAGTTTGGTACTGCCACTGATGCCGGTTTGCGCGGCTATCACGGTATCGCACCCGATCTCCACATTATGCGCCACCTGTATCAGGTTATCCAGTTTCACACCTTTATGTATGATGGTAGAGCCGATAGTGGCCCTGTCGATAGTGGTATTGGCGCCTATTTCCACGAGGTCTTCTATCACCACATTACCTATCTGCGGCACTTTCTGGTACTGACCATCCGTTTGCGGGGCAAAACCAAAGCCATCGCTGCCAATCACCGCACCGGCATGGATCGTTACCTGCCTGCCTACAACACAGCCATGGTATATTTTCACGCCCGCATGCAGTATGCTGCCCTCGCCTACAGACACATCATTACCGATAACGGTTCCGGGGAATATTTTTACATGATCAGCTATCCGCACATTGTCGCCCACATATGCAAAAGCGCCGATGAATACATTTTCGCCGATAGTAGCCGTGGGAGATATATAGCTGGGTTGCTGTATACCATTCAGCTGCCGGGTTTGCAGCTCCTGGTATTTGGTGAGCAATGTGGCAAAAGCGCTGTACGCATCGGGCACACGTACCAGGGTGGCTTTTACCGGCTGCTTCAGTAACAGGTTTTCATTGATGATGATAATGGAAGCCTCGCTGTCATACAAGTACTCCTCGTATTTCGGGTTGGCGAGAAAAGAGATATGTCCCGGCCGGGCTTCTTCAATTTTGCCGAAACCGGAAACGGAAGTGGAAGGATCACCTTCCACCTTTCCATTGATCATAACGGCTATTTGCGCTGCGCTGAACTGCATGATTTGGGTTGTGTGGTTTGCCGGCCATAGTTCCATGGCTTTGGGCTGTTTAGGGAATACAGGACCATCAGGTCAGTGAACAAATGTAGAATTTTTTGACCTGTGCCGAAAGGTTTTGGTCTATCAGCGCATTCTCGATACCCGAAATATCCTTTACGCTTCCATCCCTGAACAGGATATTGATGCGTTCATCATTTGTCTGGTAAAGTGTATTGGTGGCTTCGCCGGTAAAGCAGAGGTAGTGTGCATCTTCCCTGCTTACACCAAACCGCTCCGCTGCCATAGCTTCCTTTTCAGCCACATATTCCGCCGGGAAAGGCTCTGCCTGCAAACGCGATTTGTACAGGCGCCGCTGCAGGAAACGGGTGCAGAGCAGGGAAAGAATAGTATCAGGATGCCTGCTCCAGTGCTTGATGGCATGCATCACATCATGGTCATCGATAGAGCAGAATTTCTCCAGCATTACCTCGTTCATTTTGCCGTTGAATGTTCCCAGGAAAAAATCGAGTTCCGTCTGGGTGCGCAGCAATACATCTTCACTACTATATATCCTGCGCACGCGCTCCAGTATCTTCACCAGCATCCTTTCGGCAGCCAGCACTGTTTTATGAAGGTATACCTGCCAGTACATCTGCCGCCTGGCCACCAGGAATTTTTCTACGCTGTAGATGCCTTTTTCTTCCACCATCAGTTCGCCGTTATGCACAACAAGCATTTTCAGGATACGGTCGTACCCGATCACTCCTTCTGAAACGCCGGAGAAAAAACTATCGCGGCTCAGGTAATCCATCCTGTCCACATCCAGTTGCCCGCTGATGAGCTGGTGCAGGAAGGGCTTATGGTATTTACCGGTAAATATTTGTATGGCGAGTTCCAGTTGCCCGTTCAGGTCATTGTTCAGTTTATGCATGATCTGCAGCGACAACTGCTCATGATGAACACCTTCTACCAGCACTTCTTCCAATGCATGCGAAAAAGGGCCGTGGCCGATATCATGCAACAGGATAGCAGCTTTTACGGCGATCTCTTCTTCGGGTGTGATTTCCACGCCCTTGCTTCTCAGCTCCAGGATAGCACAGCCCATAAGATGGTAAGCGCCGAGCGAATGCAGTAGCCGGGTATGCACCGCGCCGGGATATACCAGTTGCGCCATAGCCATCTGCTGTATGCGCCGCAGCCGCTG
>DASVLZ010000085.1:0-4936 GCA_036384615.1 Sediminibacterium sp. | reverse complement strand
TTTTTTAGTAGGGGATGTTCTGCCCTGCAGGGGCCGCAGCTACTTGCCCACATATCTACCAGGATGGCTTTTTTTCCGGCAAGAGATGAAAGGGTAAAAGTCTTTCCATTGGCATCTTTCATCGAAAAATTTTCAAATGCTTTTTCCCTGCTGATTTTTTCTTTTCTTTTAAAACCTTTCTCGAGAAGTGCTATTTCAGAACTGTTCCTTAGTTCCGGTGTGAGCTTTTGAATAAATACAGCCGTAATAGAATCTCCAACATAAAACTGTGTAGACCGTACTATATTTCCTATAACGAGAGAAGCATGATTGGTATTTAAAATACTGTCCATATATTCAGTAACGTGATTTTTGCGCCGTTCCCTCAGACTATTCTGGTCTTCCCCCGGTTGTATCTGCATGCCAAAACCATCATATAGCTGGTTTTGGAAACTATTATATAATTCCGCATCTGCAGGCCCCTTCAATACGGGAGTTCTGAACAAAGGTTTATTGCTGCTGGGAGAAAGGATCTCTCGGCAATGAATAAAATATTCGCCTGGTTGCATCCAGATGGCTGATGCAGATGAGCTATCTGTCATGATCAGCGAAATGTCCGGGCTTTTTGCTTCGCTTTTCATTTCAAATGTTCCGTCTGGTTGTATGGGAACATCACCATATCCGGTAATCCGTATATGCTTGCTTTTGACGGGTAAATCGATCCTGCCATGAATAATGATTTGCTTTTGTGCAATGGAAATTGTTGAAAACATGATCAACAAGATGGATAAAGTAATTGTTTTCATATTGAGATAATTTTATTTATGTGTTGATATAAGGTTTTTCAAAACAAGTTCTTTTTTGCCCCTTGATATGGGGATACGCGAATCATCTTCCATAAGGAGGTACCCACCATCTTCCTTTCTCAAGCTTTTTACATGATTTTTATTTATGAGATGCGATTGATGACAGCGTATGAATCCATAACCTGCCAGCAATTCTTCGTATTCGTAAATGGGTTTAGATACAGTTAGTTTTTTCCCATCATTGAAATGAAAAGTTGTATATGCATTGGAGGCCTCGCAGCGGATAATTTTATCGGGACTTACAAATAATGTCTCTTTAGTAGTTGTCAGGGCCAGCTTGTGAATATGTTTATTGTCTTTATTGCGTATATGTTCCAGGAAATTGGTGAGTAACAGATTATCTTTTTTTAGTTTTATTTTTTCCCGCACTCTTGAAACGGAGGTTGTTAACTCCGCAGGTTGTAATGGCTTAAGTAAATAATCGATAGCTGAAAATTTAATAGCCTGTATGGCATATTGGTCAAAAGCAGTAACAAATATGATCTCAAAATCATAGTGGTCGAATCTTGTTAATAAATCAAAGCCATTTTCCACAGGCATTTGTATATCCAGAAAAACAAGGTCGGGGTTAACAGAGCAGATCAGATCATACCCTTGTGCTACATCCAGAGCGCTGCCCACAATAGAAATGTCCGGGCAATGCTTTTCTATCAGGTGGGTAAGTGTTTCAATATTATTAGGCTCATCATCTATTAATACGGTATGGATCATATCAGCCAGTTTTTAAAGATCAGTGTTATAAAGGTGCCATCATGTGATGAGTTGATGTACATAGATACGGGCTGTTCCGGTTGAATTTCTGAAAGAAGTGCGATGCGCTTCCTGGAAAGCCGTATCCCATACCCCGATATATTGTCATTGTCGGTATCAAAGCCTTTTCCATTATCCTTTATTTCAACTATCATATCCTGCTGCATAGGTGCTATATCAATGTATAACCGTCCTTCCCGGTACATGCCCGATATGCCATGTTTGATTGCATTTTCAACAAGTGGCTGTAAAAGAAGTGTTGGAAATTCTGTGGTATGTATATTGATAACTTCGCTGACCTGTATGAAATAATGAAATCCGAACCTGAGTTTTTCAAGTTCGATATAGTGCGTAAGCATCTGCAATTCTTTATCCAGGCTGACCATCTGCCTGCTGGATGATTGTAGGGATTCCCGCATCAATTGACTGAAATCAGAAAGATATTTTTCTGCATGTTCTGTCCTGCCTTTATGTATCAGACCCTGTATGGAATTCAACGCATTGAATACGAAATGAGGATTGAACTGAGATCTTATAAACTGCAGATCCATCTCCGCTTTCTGGCGTTTGATCGTTTGCATCTGTAACCTATGTTTTTGTTTCCGCGTCTTGAAAAAATTAAATAGCAGGACTATGAACAGCAAAGAAATAATAGATGTAACTGTCCGGAACAGCCATGTCTGGTACCATGCAGCCTGTATTAAGAAACGGAAATTGCTTACTGTTTGCCTCTGAAAGGAATATCTTAACAGTAAGGTATACCTGCCTGGCTGTAACCGTTGAAGCCAGATAATGTTATGGTCAAAAGTATTGGGCAGCCATCCTGAACTATCAGTTCCTTTTACCAGGTTGTATTCAACCTGCTCCGGTGTACGAACTTTATCCTTTAAATAAAGAAACAGGTTGTTCTGATCGGCATTAAATATGCTATCGGTATTAAGCAGGTTGTTCACCGGCATTAATTTAGTGTCACCATAATAAGTTGCCTTACTATATGTATCATTATCATATTTCCATTGAAATTTGTAAACATCCATCAGTTCTTTCAACTTGTCTGATCCGAATACACCCATAACCTGCGGTGCACGTTTTATCCATATTGCTGATATTCTATAGACAGTATCAGGCAACATAATATTTTTTACTTCTACAGTAATACTGTTCCCGACAGACGTGTTAAATTCTCCCAGGTATGCCATTTGTCTTTGCTCAGTGCCATCCACATTATATCTGTAGTAGATCATTACAGGGCTGAAATATCGTACCTCCTGCCAAGGGATCAGTTCTATAGTTTCGTTTTCCAGGACCCTGAACCGGTAAAGGCGTTTGTTTTTTTGATTGATGCCGTATGCGGCAATGATAGCTGGAGTAGAGTCGAACAACGGAACAGCATTATAATCATGATAATCGCTCATAGTTGCGAATCCATATCCCGATGGAGTTGTCATTTTGAAAGGTGCCAGCTCTTTCAGTTGTTCACCAGTGTTAAGGGCTGTACGGGTATGCAGATTGTTGGAGTGAAATATGGAAAGTGTCACCTGATTGAATCGCCCTTTTACTTTTCCTTGTATGAAAGTAGGTTCAAAATTGTCATATCTCTCCCGTATCTTTTCACCATCGATTTTTCCCTGGAACAATGGATTCACAGAATCAACAACAACTTTCTGGGCAACGTTAACTCTCGGCAACAGGCATAAAATTGATATAAAAACGATTGTTTTCATTCTCCACACAAATGAATGTAAAATGTATTACTATATCTTATGCCGTTTTGAATCAGACGGAAATGGATTTGAATATGTCTTGTTTCCGCCTGTCTATTGTAAAGCTTTATGCTGTTAAGAAATCATGATCAGCGATGAAGGATTGTTGATAACCATCTTTCCCAAAGCAACAGGTGGTATCTCAGACAAATGCTGTTCAATCCATATTGCCTCAAATTCCTTTTCATGTCCTTCTTCCACTGCCACCAGCAATCCTCCGCTGGTCTGGGGATCGGCAAGGATGTATTTCTGTTCCTCTGTTACAGGACTGATCTTATCACCATAGCTGTTCCAGTTGCGGATAGTGCCGCCGGGGAAACATTTTTGTTCGAAGTATTGATGGAGGGAAGGGATAACGGGGATCTTATCAAATTCGATCTCGGCCGATAGCCCGCTGCCTTCGCACATTTCAGCGAGATGACCGAGTAGTCCGAAGCCGGTTACATCTGTAAGTGCTTTTACATAAGGAAGCTGTCCGAAAAGTTCTCCGGCTTTATTCAATGTGGTCATGCTTTTTACGGCGATGGCTGCATCCGCTTCTTTCAGCAAACCTTTTTTCTGCGCGGTGGATAGTATGCCAATGCCCAATGCCTTGGTCAGGTACAGGCTGCAGCCTTTGGCAGCGGTGGAGTTTTGTTTGAGGCAGTTGATCGCAACCATGCCGTTCACGCTCAGGCCAAAGACAGGTTCAGGGCAGTCGATGCTGTGCCCGCCTGCCAGTGCAATGCCTGCTTCGGCACATATACTCCTCGCTCCTTCCAGCACACGCTGTGCAACCTCCGGCGGAAGTTTGTCTACCGGCCAACCAAGTATGGCTATGGCCAGCACGGGTTTTCCTCCCATCGCATACACATCGCTGATGGCATTGGCCGAAGCAATACGGCCAAAATCATAGGGGTTATCCACTATCGGCATAAAAAAATCGGTAGTGGAGATCAATGCTGTCCCGTTGCCGAGATCAAGCACCGCGGCATCATCGCGTTTGTCGTTGCCCACGAGCAGGTTGGGGTCAACGGCCCTGGCGGCATCGCTGTGAAGGATCCTGTCGAGCACGGCGGGACTGAGTTTGCAGCCGCATCCTGCTCCATGGGAGTATTGGGTAAGTTTAATTTCGCTCGTATGCATGTTGTGAAATTATAGTAAGCACCTGCAGGGCATGTTGCGCTGCATTCATGCCGGTAAGGTCTATGGTTAATATATTTTTTGCATCCCGGTTCTGCAGGCCGGTAGTATATGTTTTATCGTAATAGCGCAATACCAGCTTCACAAAATCGCTCATCCGGTCTTCCCTTATTGCGGCAACAGCCTGTTGTGTTTGCTCGGGGCCGAGGCGTTTACAGATACGCTCGGTGCATGCTACCAGGAAGTCTTTATCAAGACAACCATATTCAGCTACCAGCGCATGCACACGTTGCTCAAAAGGAACGGTAATATTCACCAGGCCGGCATCGCGCATCTGTTTCCACAGCGGGCGTGGTATCAGGCATTTGCCTATCATGGAGCTTTCATCTTCCATCCATATCCTCTTCCCGGTGTTGTATCGTGCCAGCTGCAGTGCGAGGTTGTTTTCAAACTGCT
>DASVLZ010000084.1:0-2333 GCA_036384615.1 Sediminibacterium sp. | reverse complement strand
TATGATTACCTGCAGTTGCTGAGCAATGCTACCGGTGGCAGGATCAGCATCTTTGATCACCCGATGATCAAAAGCATGGGCGAATATATTTCCCGGAGTTATGTGGGAGACGGATGGGTGGTGAACTTTGCGGATGCGTCTGCAAAAGGAGGGGGAGAGCCCGGACTGATCTACCGTTACGGCAAAGCAACCGGCAGCAGGGAAATGCAGCAGTTCGCTGCCTACCTCATCGGTCAGAGATCAGGATATGAACTGAATGCAGACCGTGATTTCTTCAGGACTATTGAAAACATCGCCTCTTATGAAAGCGTGCTGAAGGAACAGCCTGCATTAACCACGGCGCCCTATACCTGGTATCCCCAAACGCAGGTTTGCTATATCAAAAACAAACAGGGCTTCTTTTTTGCAGCAAAAGGCGGGCACAATAATGAAAGCCATAACCACAATGATGTGGGCAGTTTTTCATTATACGTTGATCGCATCCCTGTGTTCATAGACGCAGGCGTGGGCACCTATACAAGACAAACTTTCAGCTCTGAACGGTATAGTATATGGACCATGCAAAGCAATTTTCATAATCTGCCGCTGATCAATGGCGTACCGCAAAGCTTTGGTGCTTCCTATAAAGCAAAGGATGTGCAGTTTGATGCTGCGAAAGCCAGTTTCCGTCTTGATATCAGCGGTGCATACCCTGCCGCCGCCTCTGTACATAAATGGATCCGCACATATACACTCTCAAATGAAAACGGGCTTACGCTTACGGACGAATTTCAATTGTCAGCAATAAAAGAACCTGATCAATGGTATTTCCTTACCTGGGCGAAGCCCGATATCAGCCATGACGGAAAAGTATTACTGGAGAAAAACGGGCAGCGCATTGAAATGACATATGATGCTGCTGCATTTGCCGCAAGCGTGGATGCTATTCCGCAAACAGATACCCGCCTTTCCAATGTATGGGGGAAGGAAATTTACCGGTTGCAGCTGACAGCCAGGCAAAAAACACTCAGCGGGAAATATACGTTTGCTATTAATAGATTCTGAACCACCCTTTCCTAAAACCAAAGTGAACTGAATGAAACATTTCTTTTTGATCGTGGTTACCCTGTTCGTGGTATTTTCTTTCAGGGCAGATAACGCAGATACTGCCATGGAAGTCACCTTTATCAAAAACAATTTCCGGTACGCAGATGCGCAGCTCAGGAATATGCTGGAGGATACCAAAGGATTACGCGGCGCTTTCCCGCGTACCATCAATAAAAAAGGAAAATTGGTAACAACGAATATGTATGACTGGACACCCGGTTTTTTCCCCGGAAGCCTCTGGTATGGCTATGAATATACAAAGGATACTGTTCTGAAGAATGCAGCCATCCGGTGGACGGAGCAACTGGAGCCCCTGAAGAATTTTACCCAGCACCATGATCTTGGTTTTATGATGTATTGCAGTTATGGCAATGCATATCACCTCACAAAAAATAAAAAATATAAAGATATACTGCTGAGGTCGGCCCGTTCATTGAGCACCCGGTTTAATCCCGCTGCCGGCAGCATCAAATCATGGAATGTGTTCGCATCATGGCATGGCGACCGCAAATATTATTTTCCCGTGATCATTGATAATATGATGAACCTGGAGCTGTTGTTCTTTGCTTCCCAAGTGAGCGGCGATACCAGCTTCAGGCATATTGCTGTTTCGCATGCGCTCAATACCATGAAGAACCAGATCAGGGAAGATTACAGTTCGTATCATGTGGTATGTTACGACAGCATAACAGGCAAGGTGCTTGCGAGGGAAACGGCACAGGGGTATGCAGATAATTCTACCTGGTCGCGCGGCCAGGCCTGGGGCATCTACGGGTTTACCATGTGTTACCGTGAAACTAAGGATGAACGTTTCCTGAAGACGGCGCAGGGCATGGCAGATTATTTTATCCATAACAGGAACCTGCCTGGCGATAAAATACCTTACTGGGATTTTAATGTGGATGAAAACGGCTATACACCAGGCATCAATTCAAATACAAGAAATGTATCGGTAAAATACCGGGATGCTTCTGCAGCGGCCATTGCAGCTTCGGCATTACTGGAACTGAGCACTTACAGCAACAGCAGGCGGGAGGAATACCGCAATGCGGCTGTACAGATGCTTCATTCGCTGGCGAGTACCCGTTACAGGGCCCCTGAACACAGTAATGGAAACTTCTTGCTGATGCATTCGGTCGGCAGTATTCCCCATAATACAGAGATCGATGTGCCGCTGGTATATGCCGATTACTATTTCCTGGAAGCATTGCAGCGGTATGATGTTTTATTAAAGAAGGGGAAATTAT
>DASVLZ010000083.1:0-3479 GCA_036384615.1 Sediminibacterium sp. | reverse complement strand
CCTGCACAAAACATTCGCCATACCGCATGGCGGCGGAGGTCCCGGTATGGGCCCTATCTGCGTGAACGACAAATT
The DNA here is from genome assembly GCA_036384615.1 of Sediminibacterium sp. Taxonomy (GTDB): domain Bacteria; phylum Bacteroidota; class Bacteroidia; order Chitinophagales; family Chitinophagaceae; genus Sediminibacterium. Next base: position 3,404 of record DASVLZ010000083.1, on the reverse strand, counting down.
AGCTCCTTACCTGCCCGGACATGTAAGCGGTAATGGCGAAGGTGCGGTAAGCGCCGCCCCCTTCGGTTCAGCAAGCATACTGCTGATCAGTTATGGTTATATCAAAATGTTAGGTGCCAATGGGGTGCGTATGGCAACAGAGTATGCCATACTGAACGCGAACTATATGAAGGCAAGGCTGGAGAAATATTATAAAATACTGTACACAGGCACCAATGGTTCCTGCGCACACGAATTTATTGTAGACCTGCGCCCCTTCAAACAAAGCGCCGGTGTGGAAGCGGAAGATGTAGCCAAGAGGCTGATCGATTATGGCTTTCATGCCCCCACTTTGAGCTTCCCGGTGGCAGGTACGATCATGGTGGAGCCTACCGAGAGCGAGGACAAAGCTGAGCTTGACCGTTTCTGTGATGCCCTGATCGCTATTCATGATGAGATCACGGGTATTGAAAACGGCAAATACGATAAAGCTGATAACCCGCTCAAAAATGCGCCGCATACCCAGGCAATGGTTTGCAGCGACGAATGGAATCATAGCTATTCCCGGAAAGAAGCTGCTTTCCCACTGTACTATGTAACGCTGAACAAATTCTGGCCCAGTGTGGCAAGGGTCAACAATACCCATGGCGACCGCAACCTCATCTGCACCTGTGAGCCGGTGGAAGCATATGCTTAAACAGCTAAGTAGCCAACAGCTAATGGCTATTAGCTGTTGGCTACTAGTTTTTTAACCCTTTACCTCTGTCCTTTTCTCATTTCCCATAATTGTTTTTCCAATAGCTGGATGATCTTCTCTTTGTCGGTAACGGTGGCCTCGAGTTTTAGTATCTGTTTATTGAGTACGCTGATCACATCGTCTTTGGAAGTGAAATAGACCTGTTGTTCTTCGTTAAGATCTGTGCGCGTTGAGTCGGTATCGGTACCATATGGGGCCAGCAGCATGCTGCCCTTACCCGTTACCAGCCATACCAGGCTGAGATCAGGATACTGCTGCTTGATCCTTTCGAGGATATCGGACCCGATAGATCCTTTGGCTTTCAGTTGCTTGCCCAGGTAGCCATTGGACACCACGCAGGCATGTTCAAAAGCATAGGCGCTGATACCATGGTATGAGAGGTATTCCTGCAGTCTTTCTACTAGTTTCATCTACGTATAAATACTTTAGAAAATTGGGTATTATTTTTTCCTGATTGCGGTGACTAAATGATAATATTGCATGTAACAATCAGTCATTACGAAATAAGCAGAAAACCATAGACCCGGGAACAGGGTTTATACCTGGATTTGCCAGATTTATCACGGGCGTATTTACCGCAGGGGCAAATCTTATCGATAAAACATATTGGTTCGTAAGACAACAAGCCCGCTAAATACCTGAAAAATGCCTGTACCTTCACTCACACAGGCCCGGTTCTGCGTATTGAGCCCGGCCGAGATCCGCGATCCCAGGATGGTGATCGATGAACTATTTGATTTTGCGGACCTGGAAGATATCCGCAACCTCTTATGGGAATGGTTAAAAGCCACCATTTCCGGGGGATACCACAAGGAGCTTCACCGCCACGACAAACAAGCCATCCTCGTGTTGTACGAAAAGCTGGAAAAGCTGGTGGAAGCTTCTTATGTATTGAAGACGGCTGCCGCCACTGTGAAAAAAGATGCAAAAAAGAAAGGCGATGGATAGCGGTCAGGGTTGAATATATTTGACCAAATCTGCATCATGAAAACAGCTTTTTGCCTGCTGGCCTTTTATTGCCTCGGCATGCCTGTATCCGCCGTTTCACAGGAAAAGAACAATCCCTGGCTGAAACAACTGTTATACGACCATGCCTCCCCCCTGCTGAAAAAAGTGCTGGATCATCCTGACAGTTTTCATTACCAGATCATCTATACACAGATCAACCGCAACAGCCGGAACATACCTTCTTTTCAGCAGTATTACCTGCATGTTGACAGGAACCAGTATTATAATCCTGCCTCCACCGTAAAGCTGCCCGTAGCATTGACTGCATTGGAGAAACTGCACGCATATCGCAAATATGGTATCGGCAAATTCACCACCATGCTTACAGACAGCTCTTACAGCGGGCAGACAAGCGTTACTGCCGACAGCTCTGCGGAAAATAACCTGCCGTCTGTAGCGCATTATGTGAAAAAGATATTCCTGGTAAGTGATAATGATGCGTATAACCGTTTATACGAATTCAACGGGCAGCAATACCTGAATGAAACGCTTTGGAAAAAAGGCTACCGCGATGTACGCATCGTAAGGAGATTCGTTCCTATGTCGGAAGAAGAGAACCGCCATACCAACAGTATCCGTTTTATGCAGAAGGATAGTTTACTGTACAGCATTCCCCCTGCTGCAAGTACACTCGCATTCGATTACAGCCGGCCCATATTTGTGGGAAATGCCCACTGGAACAGCCATGATTCACTGGTGCATACACCTATGGATTTCACCAGGCATAACCAGTTTTCCCTCGAAGACCTGCAATACATGCTGCAGTCTGTTATATTCCCGGCATCGGTTCCCAAAGCGAGGAGGTTTGATCTGAGCCCCGATGACCGGACATTCCTGCTGCAGTATATGTCGGAACTTCCATCGGAAAGCAGGTATCCGCATTATGATTCATCAGAATTCTTCGATAGCTATGCAAAGTTCTTCCTGTACAAATCAGGCAGGCAGAAGCCTCCGCCGTATATCCGCATATTCAATAAACCCGGATGGTCATACGGCTACCTGACCGACGCTGCTTATATCGTGGACTTTGAGCATAATATCGAGTTCATGATCAGCGCCAATATCTATGTAAACCGCGATGGCGTGCTCAATGATAACAAGTATGAATACGATGAAACCGGTTACCCGTTCTTCAAAGAGATCGGCGAGATCATTTATCAATACGAGTTACAGAGACAAAGAAAATACCAGCCAGATCTGGGTGAGTTCCGGATGAATTATGGGAATAGGCAATAGCTGTTGGCTATTGGCCATTAGCTGTTAGCTTTTCCCTTCCATGCTGCTTATATTTGTGTACTCAAATCTACTTTTATGATACCGACCAAAGCATATGCAGCAGCGTCTGCCACCACCCCGCTTGCGCCATTCCAGTTTGAAAGAAGAGATCCGGGGCCGCATGATGTACAGATAGAGATATTGTACTGCGGGGTATGCCATTCAGATATACACCAGGCCCGTGATGAATGGGGCGGCTCTATCTTTCCGATGGTGCCGGGGCATGAGATCGTAGGCCGTGTTACGCACACAGGTGATAAGGTCACTAAATTTAAAGTAGGCGATCTCGCAGGCGTGGGTTGTTTTGTGGATTCCTGCCGTACCTGCCCCAATTGCCAGGCCGGCCTCGAACAATATTGCGATGAAGGCATGGTAGGCACCTACA
>DASVLZ010000082.1:0-1556 GCA_036384615.1 Sediminibacterium sp. | reverse complement strand
TGCATACCCAGCATGTACCCGAGAGAAGTAAAGCCTGCCGGCTCATTCAACACGATCCAGTTCTTCACTTTCGCCCCATATTCTTCCGCGCATACGGTTACGAAACGTGTAAACCATTTGAGCATCTGGTGGCTCGTCCAGCCCCCGTTCTTCTGCAATGCATTGGGCAGGTCCCAGTGATATAAGGTAATATAAGGTGTAAGTTCCAGCAGCAGGCATTCATCGATCAGGCGATGGTAGAAGGCAATACCTTCCCTGTTTACCCTGCCCGTTCCTTCGGGCAATATGCGGCTCCAGGAAATGGAGAAACGGAATACGGAAAAGCCAAGTGCTTTTACCAGTACCAGGTCATCTTTGTACCGGTGATAAAAATCGCAGGCTTCATAAGGCTTGCCACCGCCTTTGATCTTCCCCTGGCGGCGCGAGAAAACATCCCAGATGGAAAGCCCGCGGCCGTCTTCCTGGTAAGCCCCTTCATTCTGCTGGGCTGCCATGGCCACGCCCCACTGAAAATCAGGGCCGAATAAGGAGGATCTGGGTTTCTGCATATACTAATGCGGTCATTCCCGGCAAAAGTCCGCCCTGGCATATTAAGCTAAGGTTAAGTTTTCCGTTTTTGTAACATTATTTTAAACAAACGTTTGATTAATTCAAACATTTGTTTAATTTTGCGCCTCCAATCCTTTTATATGAACGAAAAGAAAGAGCATATCATTGACACTGCGGTGGAGCTTTTTGCAGAAAAAGGGTTTGAAGGCAGTTCCATCCGCGAGCTGGCGCAGCGTGCCGGGGTGAACCTGGCTATGGTGAATTATTATTTTGGCTCGAAAGACAAGCTCTTTGAAGCCATCGTGGAGCACAAAGCCCGTTTTATGCGCGGCAAGCTGGATGAGATCGCCGCCGACAATACCATGGACCCGCTGCAGAAAATGGATGCCGTGGTGGAAAGCTATGTAAACAAGATCATCTCCTCCCCCTCATTTCACAGGCTGTTATACCAGGAACTGCTGGTGAATGACCGCCCCGAACTGAACAATGCCATTATACGCATCTTCTCAAAGAACACACATACGATACGTGATATCATTGAACAGGGTATCAGAAAGAAACAGTTCAGGAAAGTAGACCCGCAACTTACCATGGCCACACTGATGGGCACCATCAACCAGGTGATGCTCTCGGAAGCCATGTGCGTGATGCTCATGAACCGGGAAAAAGATTTCAGTCCGTACACCGATCCCGAACTCAGGTCAAGACTGGTAAAGCACCTGAAAATGGTGCTGCACTCCCTCCTCTTACATAAATAAAGCAACGATAAAACAAAACCAAAATGGAAGCGCAAGAAAGCAAAAAGAAAAAATCGCCTGTGAGGACCGCCATCCTCGTACTGGTATTACTCGCGGCGGGTTATATCGGCTATACCAAGATACATTTTGCCATGACCCATGAATCTACCGACAATGCGCAGGTGGAAACACAGATCACTCCCGTATTACCGCGCGTGGCCGGGTTTGTGAAAACACTCAATGTGAAGGATTATGATTCTGTAAAAGCCG
>DASVLZ010000081.1:0-3428 GCA_036384615.1 Sediminibacterium sp. | reverse complement strand
GAACTGGTGCAGCAATTTGAGCGCATCTTACAAAAAGAGCACCAGCCATCACATCTTCGCGACTGGGAGTTTGTAGATCCCAGGTTTGCACAAAAATAATGGAACAGAGATGCTGCCGGCATCTTTGTTTGTATATATCATCCTAAAAACAGATTCCTATGTGGTGGACTTACGCAATCCTATCCGCTTTGTTTGCCTCGCTTACGGCCATCTTTGCCAAGCTGGGTACGGCAAACATCAACTCCAATCTCGCAACTGCTATCCGAACCGTGATTGTGCTGCTGATGATCGGCAGCATTGTACTTGTAAGGGGAGAAGCCAAAGGCCTTGCAACGGTATCGAAACAAAACCTGGTGTTCCTGGTTATTTCAGGAATGGCCACGGGATTGTCCTGGCTGTTTTATTTCAAAGCCCTGCAGGCGGGCAATGTATCGCAGGTGGCGGCTATTGATAAACTGAGCGTAGCGCTTACCATCATCCTCGCTGTGGTATTCCTCGGCGAAACACTTTCCCTGAAAACAGCTATCGGCGCAGGGCTTATTATCACAGGTACTGTGGTAATGATCGTAAAATAATCGACGGTATAAAGGCATCAGCAGGATGTCTTTCCCAAAATCAGTTTCCCGTACTGCAACAGGACCGGGTATGCATAAAAAAAGCAGGGCATTAATATGCCCCGCCACATAATAATTAAACAGCTAAAAAAGTCAGGGCTTGCGCAGGTATATTTTTCCGTAAGTGGACTTCAGGATGTATTCAGGGCCTTTACCGGGTTCAGCGGTAAAAGAAGTGAAAAAATCCTTTTGTGTTTTCTCCGTTATTTTCAGATCCAGGTTGGTATATATCTGTCCGTAGCTTGTAGTGGCTTTCAGTTTCCCGGTCTGGGATTCATTTACAGTGGCATCAATACCGCCATAAGTAGCATCCACATTTGCCGGCGCATGAAAGTTTACCATTTCTACCATGCCATATACCGAATGGATATCTGTACTGGTATTGGCAGGCACCTTAATATCGAGTGTGATCTCCATGTCAACACCCTGTGAAGAAATCACGCCATCACCGTATTGTTTCGCAACTTCCTTAAAGGCTTCCTTACTGCGGAATACTGTTTTTTTACCATCCTTATGGATCGTATATCTTACCGGCAGTTTGTCAAGATCCTTGATGGTATTTTTGATAATGACTGTGCCATTTTCGGTTTGCCCTTCCAGCAGAAATGCGGCATTGTTTTCACCATCGTTTATGCTTACATGTGCCGTTACTGAAACTTCATTCTTATCCCAGGTAGATACCCTTACGATCTTGGGATAATCAAATTTCAGTTTTACGGTTTCCCCGGCCTTAACAGGATAGGAGCGGTTCAATACCGTTTGCGCCATTGTTTGCAGGGATAGCAGGCAGCAGGCGATCAATATATATCGTTTCATATTATTTTTTTGTGGTGGTTGGGATTATTCTCCTTTGCGCAGGTATATCTTTCCATAATCGGAACGAAGTGTGATCTCTGTTCCGCCGCCGTTAATCTTTCCTTTTACATTATTGTTGCTGAACTGGATCATATCATTATTGCTGCCGCTTTTATCCAGTTCAATATTCAGTCCCGATGCAGCCAGTATTTCGCCGTAAGAAGTTTTCAGGCCGATATTGGCTTTTGTACTTCCGGGCAGGGTTACATCTACAAAACCATAAATGGATACGATGGAAAGCGGCCCCTTGATCGCATTCCTGAATTTGGCTTCCACACCCCCGTAGATGGATTTTACGGTAAGCGGACCGGTTACATTCTCCAGCGTAACAGTATTGTACTGTACAGATACTTCGAGCTCTCCTTCCAGGTCTTTGAACTTCACATTCCCGGAATTGATCACTTTCTCGAAAGCATATGATACGCTCATGGTTTTGGGCACCTTGATAGTGATGTTGCCGCCCCGGCTAACCACTGGGTTTACTTCCACGGTGTTGCCGTTGTCGGCTACGTTAATGCCCAGCCCGGTATTATCCATAAGGCCAGAGCCGTTGATCGGTTTAAGTCCTTTTGCCCTTTCGTCTTCTTCGCCTTCTTTTTTGTCGGAGGTAAAGATGATTTCATTGCCGGAATAGCCCTCCACATTTACAGAGGGGAGGTTAATGACCAGTTTGCCGGAGCTTTTGGCAAGTTTGTACTGTGCCTGCAGTGTGCCGGTAAGCAGCAGAGCGGTAACGATGAGTATCAGGTTTTTTTTCATTACAGGTGTTTTTTTGATGGATGGGACATTGTGCATACTGTCATGCATGAACCAGTAATACATTCTGCCTTGTATGATGAATAATGGGTTGCATTTATGACCGCAGTGTAAAAATGCTCGAATAAGCGTGGTCTTTCACTGCTTCGATGGTCCTGGTGTCGTTCACGATCTTGTCGAGTTCCCGTAAAATGCTTTTTTCACGCATAGAGGTCAGCAGTTCGATCAGCGCGATCTGTACCATAGGGTCGTTTTGTTTTTTCAATGATCCTACCAGTTTCTTCTTCACATAAGGTTCGCGGTGAAATTTGCCCAGTGCTTCGAGCGCCGCGAGCCGCACATTGGTATTGGGATCGCTGTTAAGTGTTTTCGTGAGTGCATCAATGATATCATGGTCTATATTCACCAACTGGTAAGCTTTGGATGCAGCAATCATGCGCTGGCTGGGCGCATCCATATTGTGCAGACCGGTGAAAATGATCTTTCTTTCCCCGTCAGCCTTGTAAAAGGCCGGGATCTTGCTGCCGGTTGCCGGTTCTGTATGTTCCGGTAACGGTTTTATTTCAGGCAATTCGCTGGCAGGGGCTGTGATATCAGTTGCCGGGGTATTAGCCCGTGCCGTAACCGCCGGAGCAGGGGCCTGTTCAGGACGACTGATCCAGAAAATCGCTATCCCGGCCAGTACTACCAGGCATGCCGCCACGGCGCGGGAATAGCGCATGGATATCCATATACCTTTCTTTTTTCCCGTTTCGCCCTCCTCCATCTGCCGCAGTATGCGCGACAATACCTCGGGGTTGGGCGTGCGTGTATCGAACTCCCCGGCATTGTTGCGGATAAATCGTTCCAGGTGATCGTTATTCGGCATATCCGTTTTCTTTGAGTATGGTCAGTATTTTTTGTTTGGCCCTGTGGTATTGTGTTCTTACCGTGTTATTGGCAATGCCCAGCATTACGGCAATCTCAACCTGGGGTATGTTCTCCACCACGTACAGATGGAACACCCTTTTATAAGGATCCGGCAATTGCTCCATTGCCTCCTGCACTTTTTCTACCGTAAAACTGAAAGCCGCTTCATCAACGGGCGTTTCTTCCGTGGCGCCATCGGCCGGTTCCAGCTCTACCATGCGCACCTTCTTTTTCCTCAGCCAGGATATCGATTTGTTGATCGCGATCCGTTTGATCCAGGCCCTGAATCCCCCG
>DASVLZ010000080.1:0-3587 GCA_036384615.1 Sediminibacterium sp. | reverse complement strand
CCGACTTGCCAAACCAGTCATGGCTTCTTAATTTCTGTCCCATGCAATAATTGTTTTAGGATACGGAAATTACCGAACTCACCGTGTTCGAAGCCGTTTTGTTCTTCACATCGGGTTGTCCGCCGCCTACGCTGATCCTGATCTTTCCTTTGCTTTGCTGCAATACACCTTTCCCATCTACAAAAGACAGTTCTTCGGGTGTCATCTCAAATGTTACGGTCCTGCTTTCGCCGGGTTTGAGTGAAATGCGTTTGAATGACCGCAATGCCCTGATGGGTGTATGGTTTCCTGCATCAGGTCCGGATACATATAACTGCACTACCTCATCGCCTTCCCTGCTGCCAGTATTTTTTACGTTCACGCTTACCGCGATCTTTTTTCCTGTTGTTGCAGACTGCGGTGTTTTCAATTGCTCGTAATGGAAGCTGGTATAGCTGAGCCCGTAGCCAAAAGGATATAAGGCTTCGCCTTTGAAATAGCGATAGGTGCGGTTGTTCATGGAATAGTCGTTGAAGTCGGGCAGGTCGCTATCGCTTTTATAGAAAGTAACCGGCAGGCGGCCGGCAGGGTTGTAATCGCCGAACAATACATCTGCGATGGCGGTGCCGGCAGATTGTCCGCCATACCATGCATTGATGATAGCGGGTACATTTGCCGCTTCCTGCGGTATGGCGATGGCGCTGCCTGTCATCATTACAAAGACAAGGGGCTTGCCGGTTGATTGCAGTGCTTTCATAGCTTCCGACTGCACTGCGGGCAGCATGATGGAAGTGCGGTCGCCGCCGTTGAAACCGGGATAGTTCACGCGCATCTCTTCTCCTTCGAGCTGCGGTGAAATGCCTCCTACAAAGATGATGGCATCAGCATCTTTCAAACGGGCGGCTACTGCCTGGAAATTTGTTCTTTTGAAATTGCCCGCACGTAACCTCACAGATGCTTTTCCTTCGAGCTGCTGGTATTCAAGGGTTATTTTGTACGATTTGTTTTTTTCTGTTTTCAGCCGGTAGGTGCGTGCGCCCCAGCGGTTGCGGGTCCAGGCATTGATGATCTCCTTGTTGTCGATAAGAAAACGGTAACCATCGTCGCCTTCTACCTCAAAAGTGATCTCGCCGTCCTTATCAGCGGTATAGTTGGTGGTATACCGCGCAGAAAAGTTATACGCGCGTATGTTTCCCGCCACTGCTTCTCCTTCCTGCCAGTTATGGTCGATGGTGGGTTCCGTGCGGGTGATATCGGGATTACCCTGCAGGTCTTTATTGGAAAAATATTCTGCCCTGAATCCCTGTTTCCCTTCGTAGGAATAGCTGCTGCGCATATCGGCATAGGCGAGGAGGGTATCATTGGTATGGTTCACCATTTTTTCATACACCACTTCCACACCGGGCAGCTTGTTCCTGATACCCTGTAATGCAGTAATGATCTCGGAGGGTATGCCGTTGTAGTTGCCGAGTACGGCGATGCTGTTATCGGCATTAGGACCTACCACCGCGATCCTGCGGATATTTTTTTTCAGGGGCAATATGTTGTTATCATTCTTCAGTAATACGATGGATTGCCTTGCCATTTTTAGTGCATGCGCTTTGTGTTCGGGACTTTCAAGTACGGAAGCAGGTGTTTGCGCATATTTTACCATGGAAACAGGGTCAAACATGCCCAGGCGGAAACGGATCATGAACAATCTCTTCAAGGATACATCTATCTGCGCTTCCGTGATCTTGCCCTGTTGTACGGCAATGGTGAGGGCTTTGTATGCATTTGTTCCGCAATCGATATCCGTTCCGTGTATCACCGCATCGGCAGAGGCGCTGGCGGCATCGGGGTGTGTTTTGTGGTTCCTGTAAAAATCATCAATGGCACCGCAGTCGGAAGTTACATAACCGGTAAAATGCCATTGGTTGCGGAGGATATCGGTCATGAGCATATCGCTGCCGCAGCAAGGTTGTGTTTTAAAAGCGTTGTAAGCACACATCACACCGGCTACATGCGCATTGGTAACAAGTTCTTTAAATGCGGGCAGGTAAGTATCCCAGAGGTCATGGTCGCTTACATCTGCATTGAATACATGGCGCAGGGGCTCGGGGCCGCTGTGCACTGCATAGTGTTTGGCGCAGGCTGCTGCTTTCAGGTACTTCGGGTCATCGCCCTGCAATCCATGCACGAATGCTTTGCCGAGCATGGCGGTAAGAAAGGGATCTTCTCCATAGGTTTCCTGGCCGCGGCCCCAGCGGGGGTCGCGGAAAATATTGATGTTGGGTGTCCAGTAAGTAAGCCCGAGGTATCTTTCATTAGACCTGTTCAGTGCAATGGCTTTGTTATGGATGGCGCGGCCTTCGAGCGCGGAATAATCGGCCATCGTGGCCAGTGAATTGGTATCAAAACTGGCAGCCATGGCAATGGCTTGCGGGTATACCGTTACTTTGAACGGTGTTCTTGCCACACCATGCAGCACTTCATTCCACCAGTCGTAGGCCGGTATGCCCAGCCTGGGTATGGCAGGAGCGGAGTTGAGCATCTGCGATACTTTTTCCTCGAGGGTAAGTCGGCTTACCAGGTCATTCACCCTTTCTTCGAAAGAAAGTTTCGTATCGTTGAAAGGCAGTTTGCCGGCATCTGTTTGCGCGGCCGCAGACAGGCTTATTCCCGCAAACAGGATCAGGAATATTTTTTTCATGGCATGTGTATGTTATGGTTGCAGTAAAGTATGGGCTTATTTCAGTTCGAGCACTACTACTGAGAAAGGCGGGAGCGTCAGCGTAAGCTTATCATCTCCCAGCCTGGCGCCATTGAATGCTGCGGGTTTGATCTTTTCAGGATTATCAAAACTGTTGTAGTTCTGCAGTTTGTCAGACGTCAATATCCTTCCGCTCACCGACCTGTAATTCGCTCCTTCAATATTGATCGTAATATCCTGCGTTTTGGAAGCATCTATATTCACCAGTGAAATATGTGTGAGCCCGTTCTTGTCGCGGGAGGCGGATACAGAAACGGCTTTCAGTTTTTCCTTTCCCATTTTGTAATCGGCGCTGGTTACGTTTACCGGCAGCATGGTAGCATCCTGGTGCACATTGTACATTTCCATTACATGGTAAGTAGGCGTGAGGACGATCTTTTCTTCGTTGGTGAGCACTACGGCCTGCAATACATTTACGATCTGCGCCAGGTTGGCCATACGCACACGGTCGCAATGGTTGTTGAAGATATTCAGTGTAACGCCCGCGATCATGGCATCGCGCATGGTATTCTGCTGGTACAGGAATGCGCCATTGGTGCCCGGCTCCACATCATACCATCCGCCCCATTCATCTACTGCAATGGCTACGCGTTTCTGGGGATCGTATTTATCCATAACAGCAGAGTGCCTGCTTACCAGTTCTTCCATTTCCAGTGCGCGCTGCATAGTAGTGTAATATTCCTCTTCGTTGAAAGCGGTGGCGGAACTTTTTTTATTCCAGTTGATCACAGAGTAGTGGTGTACACCTACGGCATCCAGCATATTGTGCGGTATTTCGCGCATGAGGGTTTCTGTCCAGTTATAATCGGCATCGCTTGCACCGGAAGCTATGCGGAACAGGCGCTCTTTACCGTTG
>DASVLZ010000079.1:0-5168 GCA_036384615.1 Sediminibacterium sp. | reverse complement strand
ATAGGCAATACAGAATGTTTTGCCCTGTCGGTCTTCATGAATTTTTCCAGGGCTTCATGCAGCTTGCGTTTATTATCGGGCAGCTTCATGTCTATGAAGTCTATCACAATAATACCGCCGATATCGCGCAGCCGGAGCTGCCTGGCAATTTCTTCCGCAGCTTCCAGGTTGGTCTGGAGGGCATTGTCTTCCTGGTTATTGCTTACGCTTTTATACCCGCTGTTCACATCGATCACATGCATGGCTTCTGTATGCTCTATGATCAGGTAAGCGCCGCTGGGCAGGTTCACCGTTTTGCCGAAAGATGATTTTACCTGCTTGGTTACGCCGTAATGGTCAAATATGGGCAGGCCGTTCTGGTAAAAGCTCACGATCTCTTTCTTCTCGGGCGCAATACGGTCTATATAGTTTTGTGTAAGCGAGAACAGGTTCTTATCATTTACGATCACCTTGTTGAAATCGGCATTCAGCAGGTCGCGGAGTATGCTGTTCGTTTTATTCTCCTCGCTCATGATGCGCACCGGTGCTACGGCTCCTTTCAGGTTGTTCTTGATCGTTTTCCAGGTGTCGATCAGGGCCAGCAGGTCCTGGTGCAGTTCGGCCGTGCTTTTACCTTCTGCCGCAGTGCGTACAATTACGCCGAAGTTCTTCGGTCGTATCGCCTCCACAATTTTATGCAGCCGTTTTCTTTCTTCTGATGAATGGATCTTTTTGGATACCGCCACGATCTCGTTAAAAGGCGTCAGTACCACGTAACGGCCGGGGAGCGAGAGTTCGCAGCTGAGCCTGGGTCCTTTGGCGGCAATGGGCTCCTTGAGTATCTGTACCAGCACATTCGGTTTGCCATTGAGTACTTCGGTGATCTTGCCGGTCTTTATGATCTCGGGTTCTGACTGGAACCTGGAAAAATCAAAACCATTGGGCTCCTTATCATTCATCGCCATCTGCGTGAATTTGAGGATGGAGCGTACATAGGGGCTGAGATCGGTATAATGGAGGAATGCGTCTTTCTCAAAGCCTACATCCACGAAGGCGGCATTGAGCCCGGGAATCAGTTTTTTTACCTTTCCCAGGTAGAGGTCCCCCACGGCAAAAATGGCGTCTGACTTCTCATTGTGCAGTTCTACCAGTTTTTTATCCTCCAGGAAAGCGATCTCAACGCCTGAAGGGCCGGAGTTAATAATCAGTTCTTTGTTCACAAAATGCAACTTTTTAATACAAAATCACGGCCGTGTATGCGGCAGCTCAACCACACTTGTATCTGTAAGGCTCGCCACCTGATAAGGAAGGATAAGGTAAAAGTTGCAGCGGGAAGGTGTAATGGCGAAATCCAGTAAAGTGTAAAACCTGCCGGAGTGTATCCGGCAGGTTCAGTAGTTATTTCTTCTTCTTATGTCGGTTCTTTCTTAAACGTTTTTTGCGTTTATGCGTAGCGATCTTATGACGCTTTCTCTTCTTACCACAAGGCATACACAGAGTAATTTTAAGTGAGTTAAATAATTTATTTTTTCAGTTCATTGATCCTTTTCGTCAGTTCTGTCTGGGCTTCCGGAAGTTTCACCAGCTGCTTGGTCCTTTCATACCATTTCACCGCATTTACCTTATCTCCCTTCAGTTCATAGCATTCAGCCAGGTTCAGTATGGCTTCCACATTGTCGGCTTCCTTGCTGATCACCACCAGGAAACGTTCAATGGCCTTATCATACTGTCCGCTCTGTTTGCCGCCCAGCGCCAGCACCATCTGTCCGTAAATATTACCCGGATTTTTCTCTACTATCGACCTTACCGGAAGGATACCTTCCATGGGGTTTTCAGAAATATGCCCGAAAATATAACAGGCCCCGAGCCCGATCGTGCTCGAATCGTTGGCGGGGTTGATGACTAATGCCTTTTCAAAAAGAACTTTCGCGTTCCCGGCCATCCAGTTCTGCATGGCCGGCCGGTCTTCGCGCATCAGCCCGTCTAAAAACTGATGGGCGGCAAAGGTGAGGCTTTTTTCAGAATTTTCCAACTTCGCGGCTTCGCCTGTATAATAGGCATAAGGTTCAAATACATGTGCCGAATCGGCCCAGAACCTGGCCAGCTGGTGATAAAGATGTATGCGCTGCTCGCCGATATCACCCCTGATCACCGAATTTTCCAGTTTAACAAGGCGCTCCGCCTGCGCGGGGGAGATATGCGATTTGGCTTCCGACAGGAGTTCGTCAAAGCTAATCGTTTGATGTTCATGCTGTTCTGCCATAGCCGGGGCTGCCATGGCCTTTTTGGAGGGAACCGTTCTTCCGAAAAAGAAAAGCAAAATGCACGCTGCCAGGGAACCGGCTACCAGGACCCACTGCTGTTTTTTCATTCCGCAAAGTTACTCAGGCTTGCGCTTGCTTTTTACTTCACTCACAAATTCTTTTGCGGGTTTGAAGGCAGGGATGTAATGCTCGGGAATTTCTACGGCCACATTCTTCTTGATATTGCGGCCGATCTTGGCGGCTCTTTTCTTGGTAATAAAGCTGCCGAAGCCGCGTATGTAAATATTCTGCCCGTTAGAGAGGCTTTCTTTCACTTCCTTGAACATGGTTTCAAGGGTAACCAGCACATCTACTTTAGGGATGCCGGTTTTATCTGAAATCTGGTTGATGAGATCTGATTTTCTCATTTTTTTTAATTTATGTGCAAACAGGAAATTAAAATAAACTAAAAAGATTGAATAAAGCAAGAAAGATGGAACAAATATTATAGGCGTTAATGGTTGATAAATAAAAGGTTCACGCTTGTGTCTCAAAAACCTTCCGCGCATCCTGTTTATTAAACGCCGGCAAATGGTTTTTATTGAATATTTGCCCGATGCAATCCCGGTTTACCCACCTGCTCATGCAATGGCATTTGCGCCATAATACCCGGTCTATGCCCTGGAAAGGAGAGAAAGATCCCTATAAAATATGGCTGAGCGAGGTGATACTTCAGCAGACACGCGTGGCGCAGGGACTTGCCTATTACGAGCGGTTTATACAGGCATACCCCACGGTTCAGCAACTGGCCGCCGCGCCGGACCAGGAGGTGTTTAAACGCTGGGAGGGACTGGGCTATTACAACCGCTGCCGTAACCTGCTGTTTACCGCCAGGGAGATCACGCAGCAGCGGGATGGAAAATTTCCTGATACGTATGAGGATATTTTGGCGCTGAAAGGGGTTGGCCCTTATACTGCGGCGGCAATCGCCTCCTTTGCCTATGACCTGCCCTATGCCGTGCTGGACGGGAATGTTTTCAGGGTACTCTCGCGCTTTTTCGGTATCGATGAGCCTGTGGATGCTGCCGGGGGCAAAATACTGTTCGGCCGGCTGGCGGAAGAAATGCTGTATAAAAAACAGCCGGGACAGTACAACCAGGCCATTATGGATTTTGGTGCCGTAATATGCACCCCTTTTTCTCCCGCCTGCCATACCTGTCCCCTGCAGACAGGCTGCGCGGCTTTTGCGGAGGGCAGGGTAAATGAACTACCCGTAAAGGAAAAACGTCTTGAACGGAAACGCCGCTGGTTCTATTATTTTTTATTCGAAAATAATGGCAGGCTACTGGTGCATGAGCGCAGGGCAAAAGATATCTGGCAAAACCTGTACGAGTTTTACCTTGTGGAAACCGAAGATGCCGTGCACTGGAATGAAACGGCGGTAAAACAATGGCTGGCGCAGCAACTGGGTATAAACAAGGTAGTAGTAACAGGTATTTCCCCGGTGCAGGTGCAGCAGCTTACCCACCGCCAGGTAAAGGGTCAGTTTATCAGGGTAAGGCTGGATGCCATTCCCACCTCACTCAGCAAATACCGGTGGGTTCGTGGTAAAGAAATGAGTACGCTACCCTTTCCCCGGTTCATTACCCAATACCTGGAAATATCCGGTATGCGGTAAATTGGATATAACTATTTAATAATCAGTTAATTTATTGCAAATCCCGCCTTTGTGTCACCTTCCCGGCGGCACATGCCTGTCTCTTACAAAGTCCGGTACAAGTCCGGTACAAGTCCGGTATACCTCCGGTACAAGTCCAGTGTTGTAATGGCACTGTAATGGCACTGTAATGGCACTGTAATGAGACTGCCCCACCAAGGTAATTCAAAGCCGCTTCTTCTCAAAACCAATTCCTGATTCCCAACCCAGGCTCCCAACTTATTCTTTTCCTGCTCAAAAAAACTTATTTTTAAAAGGCGTATTCCGCAGCAAATAAAAAATATACTATGAGAGGAGTTAATCGGGTAATGCTGATAGGTAACCTGGGCAAGGACCCGGATATCCAGCATCTGGAGGGAAATATCGCCGTATCCAAATTCCCTTTGGCTACTACGGAAACGTATAAAGACAGGTCCGGCAAACTGGTATCACAAACGGAATGGCATACGGTGGTACTATGGCGCGGCCTTGCCGAACTGGCACAGAAATACCTGCATAAAGGCAGCCTGATCTACGTGGAAGGCCGCCTGCGCACACGCAGCTGGGAAGACAAGGAAGGCAATAAAAAGTTTGCTACCGAAGTAGTGGGCGATAACCTTATCATGCTCGACAAGAGAGGCGATGGCCATGGAGGTCATGGCAGCGACCCGCTGGAAGGATATACCGGGGAAGATGTACCGCCTCCCACAGACCCGGGCGAAACACTGCCCTTCTGACCATAATTACGGAATTCCAATATTTTTGTACAAAGCCATTGTTCATTAAAACCACCTGCTTTGGATCATCACCCGGTCGGCCAGCTTTTTCCCGGTCTTACTTTGCTATCCGCCATACAGGCACAGGGCACTACCGTGCTGGTAATGGTATTGCTGGTACTGCTGTTCCTTTCCTTCGTGCTCTCAGGCTCCGAGGTTGCTTTTTTTTCCCTCACACATAAAGATGTAAACCTGCTTAAATCCAAGCAGTCGCCAGGGTACAAAAGGATCGTGGATATGCTGGAGAAGCCCAAGAGGTTGCTGGCTTCATTGCTTATTGCCAACAGCTTTATCAATATCGCCATCATCATCATCTCCAACCTGCTGATAGACGGCATGTTTAACTTTGAACAGTTTGATGCCGCATGGGTGGAGTTCCTGATCAAGGTGGTGGCTGTATCATCGCTGCTGTTGTTGTTTGGCGAAGTGATGCCCAAGGTGCTGGCTACGCAGAACAATATCCGGTTCGCCAGG
>DASVLZ010000078.1:0-5595 GCA_036384615.1 Sediminibacterium sp. | reverse complement strand
GGTCGGTGGCGATCACATCCAGCCTGTCATCCAGCAAAGCCTGCCAGAGCGCTTCCCTGTTATGCGGCGCTTTGATGGCGGGATTGCATTTAATGCGGTTGCCAAGCGCTGCATAGTCATCGCTTGTAAAATGAAGGTGGTGCACGCAAACCTCGGCCGTAATGCGTTTCTCCTCCAGCGGTATCATATTGGTGAACAGCTGCAGCTCTTTTTGTGTACTGATATGCAGTATATGCAGCCGGCTGTTGTGTTTTTTGGCGAATTGAATAGCCCTGAAAGAAGATTCAAAACAAGCATCTTCATTCCGGATCACCGGGTGGTCAGAAATTTCCAGTTTTCCCTTGGCTGATTTGAGCGCGGCAAAATTGGCTTTGATGATGGCTTCATCTTCGCAATGGGTGGCGATCAGCAGCTCACTTCCTGCGAATACTTTATCGAGCATCAGCGGGTTATCTACCAGCAGGTTGCCTGTAGAGGAACCCATGAATATTTTCACGCCGCATACCCTGTCCTTTTTTTCATTGGTGCGCAGCACTTCCTCGATATTATCGTTGGATGTGCCCATGAAAAAAGAATAATTGGCCAGTGAAGTGTGCCTGGCGATATCATATTTATCTTCCAGCAAAGCGTGGGTGAATGCGGGCGGACTGGTATTCGGCATCTCCATAAAACTGGTTACGCCTCCGGCCACGGCGGCTTTTGCCTCGGTTTGTATGGTGGCTTTGTGCGTAAGGCCGGGTTCACGGAAATGCACCTGGTCATCGATAGCGCCCGGCAATACATGCAGGCCGGAGGCATCGATCTCTATGCTTTTGCCTTTGGTTTCAATAGATGGGGCAACCTTTTCTATCCTGCCGTTCTTCAGCAGGAGGTCGCCATGTATTACCCTGCCTTCGTTTACGATGGAAGCATTTTTGATGAGATATTGATCCATGGTATATGCAAGGTAGGATTTTGGATTTTGGAATTGGAAAAATGGGAAATTTTGGCATCAGAAACACGGAACTGCGATATGCGGGCTCTATATCAGTCTTCGAAGTGAAGGGAGAATACAACCATGCGGGAGAGGATCTGTCCCAGGTTATTGGAATATTTGAGGCTGGGATCTACCTGGTGCAGGTTGGTGATGCCGTTGCTGATCTTGATTTCGGGAGAAAGCGTTACAAAGGGCAGGTAAAAATTAAAGCCCAGCCCCAGCTCAAATCCGATATCATTTCGTTTGAGCTTGATCATATCCTCCACATTCCGTGAGGCGGAGTTGCTGGAAAGGTCTGTATCGAATTTTATCCCGGCCAGCAGGTAGGTGCGGAAATTGCCGATCCTGTCGGAGTTGAATTTCAGTTGCAGGGGCAGGCTCACCAGTGTGGCCGGCAATATCTGGTTCTGCACCAGGGATTCCCCTGTCTTGGTACTGCCCAGTTTGAAGTTGATGGATTTTGACCCGCCGATGATCAGCTGCGGGTTGGCGCGTACCTGGAAATGGTCGCTTAACCTTGCCGTGGCCATCAGTCCCATAGTAATGCCCCCGCTCGACCTGGGCTCGGCAATCAGTATACTATCGCTCTGCAGAAAAGCCGGGGCCTTGCTCAGGTGCAGGGTAGAAGTGTTATAGCCGAGCGTTAAACCAAAATAATAGGTAAGGTCTTCATGGCCGCGACGG
Organism: Sediminibacterium sp.; assembly: GCA_036384615.1. GTDB lineage: Bacteria > Bacteroidota > Bacteroidia > Chitinophagales > Chitinophagaceae > Sediminibacterium. The sequence goes on along the minus strand of DASVLZ010000078.1, from coordinate 3,935 downwards.
TATATCTCCCGTTGCGCGCGCACCCCGGACAGGCAGAAAAGCAGTACGATCAGAGCAATAACCCGTTTTTCGGTCATGAAAAAAAGTGTAACCAGTTTACAGTCAATCAATTGTGTTCAAAAGAACAAGAATGGGTACAGGTAGGGATAATAGGCCTTTGTTTGGTCTGTGCTGCAAGATAATGAGGGAAATTGAGTAATCGGAAGACTTTAACAAGTCAAAAGTCAAAAGTGAAAAGTCAAAAGTGAAAAGTCAAAAGAATGGTGCGTGTATATCCATAATCTGCAATCTGCCATCCGCAATCTGCCATTCATTTGATTCCGCAATAAATAGTGCAGATGCCGAAGGTGAGGCGTTTCTGGTAGGTTTGGGTGAAACCTGTTTGCCGCAGGATGCCGAGAAAGGTTTTTCCTTCGGGGAATGCTTCCACGCTGTTGGTGAGGTATTGATAGGCTTTCCTGTTGTTGGCGAAGATCCTGCCCACTGCGGGCGTGATCACATTCATATAAAAATCGCACAGGGCCTTGAAGGGCTGCCTGGGTTTTGAAAATTCGAGCACTACCAGTTTGCCGCCGGGCCGCAATACACGCAGCATTTCGGAAAGTCCTTTTTCCAGGTCCTCGAAATTGCGTACGCCGAATGCTACCGTAATGGCATCAAAGGAATGATCGGGGAAAGGGAGTTGTTCGCTGTCGCCCTTCATCAGTTGTATATGGTCCTGCAGCAACAGCTTCTCTATTTTTTTCCTGCCCAGATCCAGCATACCTTCAGATATATCTATGCCGGTAATGCGCTGCGGGTGCAGCATTTGCCAGGTCATGATGGCTATATCGCCGGTGCCGGTGGCCACATCCAGTACATTTTTGGGTTGTATATCCTTTAGTTGACGGATGGCTTTTTTACGCCAGCCGATATCCACTCCCGCAGTAAGAAAACGATTCATGAAATCATAGCGCCCTGCGATGCTGTTGAACATCTGCGCCACCTGCTCCTTTTTTTTCATCCCGCTCTCCTCATCAGGCACAACGGAATCATGGGCGAATTGGGTCATAGGGGACAAAGATACGTGAGGGCGGGAGAACGTGAAAAGTCAAAGGTCAAAAGTCAGGAGTGAAACTTTTTTCACCTTTCACATTTCACATTTCACATCTCCCACTCTCACGCCCTCACGTATCTTCGCTGTATGAAAGCGCTTATATACAAATCCACCGGCAGCTGGTATATGGCCAGGACTGAAGACGGGCGGGTATATCATGCGCGTATCAAAGGGGTGTTCAAGATCGATGAAATCAGCTCTACCAACCCTGTTGCCGTGGGCGATGAGGTAGAGCTGGAAGTGGAAGCCGTGCAGGAAGCTTCGGCCGTGATCACTAAAATATATGACCGCCGTAATTATGTGGTGCGGGTATCGCCGCATAATAAATGGCAGCATCATATCATTGCCTCCAATGTAGACCAGAGCCTGCTCATCGCCACATTAAAAGAGCCTAAGACATCGCAGGGATTTATGGACCGTTTCCTGGTATCCTGCGAGGCATACCATATCCCGGCCGTGATCGTATTCAACAAATCCGATATCTACAGGAAGAAAGAAATGCAGCTGTTTGATGAAATGCAGAAAATGTACGAAGAGATCGGGTACAGCGTAGTGCTCACAAGTATCCTCGAAGGAAAGGGTATGGACAGGGTACGGGAATTGCTGCACGATAAGACCAGCTTATTGAGCGGGCATAGCGGTGTAGGGAAATCTTCTTTTATCAATGCACTGTTCCCTGAATTCGACCTGCGCACGCAGGAAGTGAGTGGCTGGAGCGGCAAGGGTATGCATACCACCACGTTTGCGGAAATGTTCGACCTGCCCGGTGGCGGCAGGGTTATTGATACACCCGGCGTGCGTGAGTTCGGGCTGGTGGATATCAGCAGGCAGGAGCTATCGCAATACTTTCCTGAAATGAGGGTATTGATCAATGATTGCCAGTTCAACAACTGCATGCATATTAATGAACCCGGCTGCGCCGTAAAAGCCGCCGTAAGCGCCGGCACCATCACCCCCGACCGCTACGCAAGCTACCTGACGATATTGGATACGATCGAAGAAAGAAAGTATTAGAATATCGAACAATAGAACAAGGAATATCGAATACAGAAGTAATGGAAGAAGTCCGATCGATATTCTATTGCTCGATATTCCTTGTTCGATATTCTATTGTTCGATATTCCCAAACCATCCCGCATACTTCACATAGTTATGCGCAATACGGTCTATTTCGCCTTGGATGAGGTCGGCGGAAACTTCTTTTACTTTTCTGGCGGGAACACCTGCATAAATAGTACCGGCTTCCACTACCGTGCCTTCCAGTACTACCGCGCCTGCGGCAATGATGGCATTGGTATGCACCACGCATTTGTCCATAACGATAGCGCCCATGCCGATCAGTACATTGTCGTGAACAGTGCAGCCATGCACAATGGCATTATGTCCTATGGAAACATTGCTGCCGATCTCTGTCGGGTTTTTCTGGTAAGTGCAGTGGATGATGGCGCCATCCTGTACATTCACCCGGTCTCCCATTTTAATATAGTGCACATCGCCGCGCACCACCGCGTTGAACCAGATGCTGCATTCTTCTCCCATGACTACATCGCCTACAATGGTGGCATTGGGAGCTACAAAACAATTTTCCCCGAAGACGGGTGATTTGCCATTAACAGGAAGGATAACTGACATAAAGGAAAAATTGAGGGGTGTGATCAAATCATCCTAAAGGTACCGCATTCATGAAATATATGCGGCAACATACTCGCTGTATCGGTAAATTGCAGCATAAGTGCAGCGATGAACCACCGGCAACTATTCCTTCAGCATATAGCGCAGACCTCTCCCGAACCTATCGGTATTGAAATGGCGGGAGCGAATGGGGTTTACCTGTATGATCATGATAACAAACCATACCTCGACCTGATATCAGGCTTCAGCGTATGCAATATAGGCCATGGCCATCCGCAGGTAGTAAAAGCTGTACAGGAGCAGGCAGCGCAGTATATGCACCTGATCGTATACGGCGAGTTCATAGAAGCGCCACAGACTACCTATGCCAAAATGCTGGCAGACCACCTGCCTCCCTCACTCAATTGCGTATACTTTACCAATAGCGGCGCAGAAGCTACCGAAGGTGCTATGAAGCTTGCGAAGCGTGTTACCGGCAGGTCAAAGATCATCTCGTTCAATAAAGCCTATCACGGCAGCACACAGGGCGCATTGAGCCTGATGGGCGATGAATACTGGCGCAATGCTTTCCGGCCCCTGCTGCCGGGCATTGAACATTATGATTACAACGACAATGATGTATTACACGCCATCGATGCAGGCACTGCCTGTGTGGTAATGGAAACCGTACAGGCCGAAAGCGGCATCGTAGCCCCGCAGCCTGCATGGATACAGGCCATCCGCAAAAAATGCGATGAACACGGAGCATTGCTGGTACTCGACGAGATACAGGCAGGCTTTGGAAGAACAGGCAGCTTATGGGCTTTTGAACAGTTTGGCATAATACCGGATATACTGCTGCTGGGCAAAGCACTGGGAGGTGGTATGCCGTTGGGCGCTTTTATTGCAGACAGGAATATGATGCAGGCATTTACGCATGATCCTGTGCTGGGGCATATCACTACTTTCGGAGGGCATCCTGTATCCTGCGCTGCAGGGAAAGCCGCGCTGGATGTGTTGCTGAACGGGCAATACATCAGCCGGGTAAAACAGTATGAAGCATTGCTGCTGGAGAAACTCGTGCATCCTGCCATTATCTCGTGTAATCATTGCGGGTTGTGGATGTCGCTCCAACTGGGAAGCGCCGCATTTACCCGGAAAGTGGTTCATCAATGCGTGAAGAACGGGCTGATCACAGACTGGTTTGTATTTGCGCCCGACAGGATAC
>DASVLZ010000077.1:0-6777 GCA_036384615.1 Sediminibacterium sp. | reverse complement strand
CTACTGATGCAGGTGTTGCGGTAGCATCCAGCACGGTTACACCCGGAACAATGCCCTTGCCTACAGCAGAGAATCCTGTATTGCGGTAATCATTGTACTCATACGCGAGTATCATATTGAGGGAATGATCACCGAAGGTGTTCTTGTACATGAGCATCTGGTTGGTAAAACGTGTGGTGCGTTTGGATTGCGTGTTGGATATCCTGCCCACATCTGCCTGGCCGCTCAGGGAACGGGGATCTACATATCCCATATCCTGTGCAGATAAGTAGTTGATGTTATTGGTGGATTTGAATGAGAAATGTTTATCGATCTCATACACGAAGTCAAGGTTGGTATTGATGTTGAGGGTTTGGCCCTGTCCATAATTCCATTGCAGGTCGTACAGGTAGTTGTTCAGGTCGCGGCCATACCAGGTAACGCCGTTGCCGCGTGCGTTCACTACTTTTCCATCGGCTGTATAGGGAAGGTCCCAGGGCATATTGCGCAGCATATCATACATGCTGTGTTCCCTGTTATTGGTAGTGGTATAGGCAACCGTGGTCCTGGGCTTGAAAGTGAGTTTATCGGTGATCTTGTATTCAAGGTTCAGGTTACCGTTTACGCGGTTGTATTTATATCCTTTTACAGTGCCTTCCTCGTTATACATGTTCATGCTGGCATATATTTTCGTTCTTGCGGAAACGCCGGAGAAGCTGGCATTATAATCCTGCGCCAGCGCATTCTGTGATCCGAGGTCGACCCAGTCGGTGTTGCGGCTTTTCAGTGCATCTGTGAAATAGGCGGGGATGGATCCCTGGTTGGCAAAAGACTTCCAGTAATCATACAGCTGGGTAGAGTTCATGATCCTGAATTTGCCCATGCTGAACAGCGTAAGACCGGTTTTGCCGGATACATTGAACTCTTTTCTTTCCATAGTGCCCTTAGCCATTTTAGTGGTAACCACGATCACACCATTGGCAGCCCTTGATCCGTACATAGCGGCAGAAGAGGCATCTTTCAACACAGAAATGGATTCTATGTCGTTGGGATTGATCGATGGCTCACTGCTCATGATGGTACCATCCACTACCCAGAGGGGAGAAGTAGTACTGTTGATGGTAGAGCGGCCCCTTATGCTGATGGAAGCGCCGCTGCCGGGCCTGCCGGAGCTGTTCACCACATCCACACCGGCTACCTTGCCCTGGAGCAGGTTACCGGCATTGGGGGTGGCCACATCCATCAGTTGTTTGGATGATATCACGCCCACGGAGCCGGTTACATTTTCCTTTTTCTGGTTGGTGTAACCGGTAACGATCACTTCTTCCAGTGCTTTTTCATTGCGGTCCAGGACAATGTTCACAGGATCATTGCCTGATGCGGATACTTCCTTCTCCTTGTAGCTGACCATGGTCACTACGAGGACAGGTTTGGAAACGGAAGAGGGAAATGAAATACGGAAGTTGCCGTTTTCATCGGTGGTGGTGCCATAGCTGGTGCCTTTCACCACAATGCCCGCCGATACCAGCGGTTCACCTTCGTTGTTTTTGACAGAGCCCGTCAGTTGTTTGTTCTGGGCAATGGCAGATGATGTCATCGCCAGGAATACAAGCAGCGGAAGCAGGAGCGATCGCTGCGCGGTACAAGAAAAGATACTTTTTCTTACGGACCGAAACATTAGTTTTGAATAGTAAATCATATAGCAGGTTTTGTTTGGAAAAAAGTTTTGCAAAGGGGGATAAACCTTTTTTTCAAAACCAATCTATACTGATTTGTTTGCAAAAGAGACAGTCAAACGGTTGCGCATTTTTGCTTTGAAAACAAGTCAAACGATTGCGCAGATTTTTTCCGCATCCACAGGCCCGAATGCCCGGCAATATTGGGTTCCACACAATTCTGCAAACAGGTGATGTGCCATGCATCACAACATTTTTATCACAACTCGTATACTGATGGATTTTATTTGCTGCACATGTTGCATACACCTGTAAGAATATGCCTGTAGTAATACGTGTGCTGACAGCAATACCCGGGCTAAGAGCATCATTAGCAGGATAGATATTTCTATAACAGAACGAAGCCGTTTACAAATGAACAGAATCCTGTTTGCTGCAGGGGCATGCTGTATTTGATAATGGAGATATTGACCCCGGTTTACCGGAAAAGAAAAGTCCCCTGTAGAAACAGGGGACGTCTTCGATTGCTTGCCATATAAGAAAAAAGAGATAATTAGTGATTTCTTAACCGTCCCCTTCACATTCCCTGTCCGCCGCTGATTTACCTTGCTTCAATTCCGGTGTAAAGATAGGAAGGAAAACCATTCACATAGTATTTTATTTATTAATTTTTTGTTTTCAATTAAAAAATTAATAAAAATGTCATTTTTTAGTAAAAATTGAAATATTATTATTAATTTTTATTTAATGTAAATCATCATTGCATAAATAAAATTAATACTTTGATAATCAGCTAACAACTCTATTGGGATAGACCTTTAAAGCTGCTTCAAGGCAGTCCATTGCTTTATTTATATCATTTAGATTTAATACATAGGCCAGCCGTACTTCTTTTTTGCCTAATCCGACTGTTCCGTAGAAACCCGCGGCAGGAGCCAGCATCACTGTTTCATCGTGGTAAGCAAAGCTTTCCAGCAACCACTGGCAGAATACGTCCGCATCATCAATAGGCAGCCTGGCAATGGCATAGAATGCACCGCCGGGATTGGGGCAGAACACGCCTTCCATGGCATTCAGTCTTTTCACTATCAGGTCGCGTCTTGATTTGTATTCGGCTTTCGTGGTATCAAAATAATCCGCAGGAAGGTCAATGGCAGCTTCACCGGCTATCTGCGCAAAGCTGGGCGGGCTCAGTCTCGCCTGGGCAAATTTCATAGCGGCATCCAGCACGGCTTTGTTCTTCGTTACCAGCGCCCCGATCCTTCCGCCGCAGGCGCTGTATCGTTTGCTGATGGTATCCATCATCACCACATTGTCTTCCACGCCTTTCAGGTGCATGGCGCTTACCTGTTGTCCTTCATAGCAGAACTCGCGGTACGCTTCATCGGAAAACAGGTACAGGTTGTGTTTGAGGATGATCTCTTTCAACTCATCCATTTCAGACCTGCTGTACAGGTAACCTGTGGGGTTATTTGGATTGCATATAACGATGGCGCGGGTGCGCGGGGTGATCTTTTTTTCGATCTCTGAAACCGGCGGAAGGGCAAAGCCGTTTTCTATATGAGAAGTTACAGGTACCACGGTAACACCTGCCGCCACGGCAAAGCCATTATAGTTGGCATAAAAAGGTTCGGGGATGATCACTTCATCACCGGCATCGAGGCAGGTCATGAATGCGAACTGGATGGCTTCGCTGCCTCCCGTGGTAATAATGATCTCTGAAGGAGTTACATCAATACCTACACTTTTGTAATAGCCCACCAGTTTGTTGCGGTAACTTTCATTGCCTGCGCTGTGGCTGTATTCCAGCACTTTGAACTTGCTGTTGCGCACGGCATCGAGCACAGGTTTGGGCGTTTCAATATCGGGCTGCCCGATATTGAGATGGTATACCCTGATCCCTTTTTTCTTTGCGGCCTCCGCATAAGGAACCAGTTTTCTTATAGGTGAAGCAGGCATGGCCTGTCCGCGCTGGCTGATCTGTAACATACGGCAAAGATACTCTGGAGGCTAACGCATTCAAAACAAAATACGCGGCCGGCCATACAGTTTTCCTTTCGCGAAAATCCCGTTGACATATTCTCCAAAAAATACCGCAGATATACAGGTGAATGATTTCATCTGTATATCTGCGGCTTCAGAACCTGTAACAGGTAATCTATTTGGTTTTGGTAACCACTTCACCGGAAATGGTCAGTACCACCGGTTCCTGCACATTGGCGAACTTAACAGTTACTTTCTTGCTGAAGGTGCCGAAGTTCTCTGCATTATAGGTAACCTTAATGGTACCTTCTTTTCCTTTCAGCACCGGCGCCTTGCTGTATACGGGCGTGGTACATCCGCATTCTGCCGTAGCCACTTCTATCAGGACTGGCCTGGTTGTATTGTTGGTATAGGTAAATACAAATGTGGCAGGCACATGCTGCTTGATCTTTCCGAAGTTATGTGAAGACTCTTTAAAAGTAACCTCGTTCTTGCTTTGTGCAAACAGGTTTACGCTTAAAAAAAGCGCGGCTAAAACAAATATCTTTTTCATAGTTGTGATTTGATATGCTCTTTTTCAAAATTACGGGAGTGCGGCTTTATAATGGCAGATGCGCGTCAGAATTTAGGCAAAATTTATACCATATTAAGATGATTTTAAACAGGGATGCCCTTTTTCTGCACAAAACTAATTTCCGTTAGCACATTCGGTCGGTAATGTTATTTTTGCCTCATGGAAACAACCCCTTCAATTGAATACCAGGAGGAGATGCTGTCATTCGAAGGCTTCCGTAATGCCATACTGGAAGATTACAGGATAGCCGTGGTGAGCCGCGAGGTAAGCCTGCTGGGAAGAAGGGAAGTGCTTACGGGAAAAGGTAAGTTCGGCATCTTCGGCGATGGTAAGGAAGTGGCGCAGATAGCCATGGCAAAATTCTTTCAGCCAGGCGATACCCGCAGCGGGTATTACCGCGACCAGACATTCATGTTTGCATCGGGCCTCGCCACGGTAGAGCAGTTTTTTGCGCAATTGTATGCAGATCCCGACCTGGAACATGATCCCTTCAGCGCGGGCCGGCAGATGGATGCGCATTTTGCCACACCGATAGTAGATGAAGAGGGCAGCTGGCTCGATCTTGTGAACCGTAAAAATGTGGCGTCCGATATGGCGCCTACAGCTGCACAGATGCCGAGATCATTGGGACTGGCCTTCGCTTCCAAATGTTTCCGCAACGCAAAAAATGCCGGTCAGTTTGAATCGCTCAGCCGCAATGGCAATGAAATCTGTTTCTGTACCATTGGTGATGCCAGCACTTCGGAAGGTCATTTCTGGGAAACCATCAATGCAGCGGGTGTGTTACAGGTGCCGCTGGCTGTATTCGTGTGGGATGACGGCTATGGCATTTCCGTTCCTAAAAAATACCAGACCACAAAAGGTTCCATATCGGAGGCATTGCGTGGCATGGAAAAGGAAGAACATACCAACGGCATACGCATTTACCGGGTAAAAGCCTGGGATTATGCGGGCATGTGCGAGGTGTTTGAAGAAGCCCTGCAGCAGGTAAGGCAAACCCATGTGCCTGCCATATTTCATGTAGAGGAAGTAACGCAGCCGCAGGGGCACTCTACCAGCGGCAGCCATGAACGTTATAAAACACCTGAACGCCTCGAATGGGAAAAAGAATGGGATTGCCTTCGCAAAATGAAGGAGTGGATGATCGAGAACGGGCTGGGTACCGCGGAGGAACTGGCAGAAGTGGAATCCGAAGCCAAGCAATTTGTACGCGAAAGCCGCAATATGGCCTGGGAAAAATTCCAGGTACCTATCAGGCACCAGGCCGAAGAAGTGGCCAGGCTGGTGAAGCAGGTAGTGATCAATGATATGGAGGTATATAACTACCTCCAGAAACTGGCAAAAGATCTCGAAGCCAACAGGGAACCCTTGCGGAGGGATGTATTGCGCACGCTCTCGCTCGCTATGGAAGCTGCACCGCAGTCACCTTCTTTTGAAGAGCTGCAAGGATATTACCACCTGCTGCTCGATGAGAACAGGAAACTATACAACAGTCATTTATATAACGAAGGCCCGAAGAGTCCGCTACTCGTGGAAGAGGTGAAACCCCTTATTTCTTTCGATGCGCCGGTGATCAATGGGTACGAGATACTGAACAAATATTTTGACGCACTATTCGCCAGCAACCCCTATGTATATGCTTTCGGGGAAGATGTGGGTCATATTGGTGATGTGAACCAGGGTTTTGCAGGACTGCAGGAAAAACATGGTGCAGACAGAATATCAGATACTGGTATACGCGAGCTTACCATTGTAGGGCAGGCCGTAGGCATGGCATTCCGCGGACTGAGGCCTATTGCAGAGATCCAGTACCTGGATTACCTGTTATATGGACTGCAGCCTTTGAGTGATGATGTGGCTACTGTTCATTTCCGTACCAAGGGCCAGCAGAGCTACCCGCTTATCATACGCACCCGCGGCCACAGGCTGGAAGGTATCTGGCATAGCGGGTCGCCGATGGGTATGATGCTGCATGCATTGCGTGGTATGCATATCTGCGTTCCGCGCAATATGGTGCAGGCAGCAGGCATGTACAATACTTTGCTGAAAGGAAATGACCCCGCTATCGTAGTGGAATGCTTGAATGGTTACCGCCTCAAGGAAAAACTTCCTGCCAATCTACTGGATTATACCATTCCGCTGGGTATACCGGAAGTGGTGAGAGAAGGTACGGATATCACAATTGTATCTTACGGTTCCACACTGCGTATCGTGGAAGATGCGGCAGAACGTCTTGCTGCGATGGGCATCAGTTGCGAGATCGTGGATGTACAAACACTCTTACCTTTTGATATACACCATAAGATCCTGGACTCTCTCAAAAAGACCAGCCGTATCGTATTCATCGATGAAGATGTGCCTGGCGGCGCTGCGGCATATATGATGAATAAAGTGCTGGAAGAGCAGAAAGCATTCCAATGGCTGGATGTGGCACCGAGAACCATTACCGCGCAGGCGCACCGGCCGGGTTATGGAAGTGATGGCGATTATTTCGGAAAGCCGAATGCAGAAGAGATCGTCTGGAAGATCAGGGAAATCATGGCGGAATAGGGGTTTTCAATCTAT
>DASVLZ010000076.1:0-4714 GCA_036384615.1 Sediminibacterium sp. | reverse complement strand
AATGCTTCGATCACTTTCTTGATCTGATCATCAGAAAGTCCTGCCTTTGACAGTCTTTTTGATCTTGCATCATTTAATTCTTTGGTTTTTGCCTGCCTGTCTTCCTGGCTCATTTCCCTGGGGTTAGCACCGTTATAAACGGAACGCTGGAGTTCCCTGTCGCCCCAAACGGCAACAACAGAATCTGCCTGTACCTCGCTCAGGCCAACGGGTTTCAGCCTTTCTTTTAACATGGCAGCGCGCTGCTCAGGAGTCATTTGACCACCGCCACCCTGCGCCATGGCAGATGTAGCCGCGAAGCAAACGGCGATCGTCATTAATGCGATAACTTTTTTCATTGTGTTTAGTTTTTTAAAAAATTAAGGATACGAAAGCTAAGCAATTTTATTGCCAAAAAGGGGTTTGTCGGTGGAAGTGGGAAGGAAGTCGGCGGTTATTTGCAGACCCCAAAAAAGCCCGCTCCAGGAATGAAGCGGGCTATAATTGCTCAAGTCAAAAAGTAAAAAAGGTTAACGTAAGAAGAGCATCTCACGGTATTTGGGCAGGGTCCAGAGATCATCGTCTACCAGGTGCTCGAGTTTGTCTACATGGTAACGGATATCATCAAAGAACTTCGCTTTCACCTGGCTTTCATAAGCGATGGCTTTGGTACGTGTGTTCTCGATATTGTTGGCCACCTTGCGCGCCTCCACCATGTCATGCACCTTATCGTGTATGTGCTGGATATGATCACTCACCTGTGTGAGCAGCGACAGCTGGCTTTTATAGGCAGATTCGGGTAGTCCCGCCGATTTCAACCCGTTCACATTAGCGAGCAGTTCATTCTGGTATTTGATGGCGGCGGGAAGGATATGGTTGACAGCGATATCACCCATAATGCGCGCTTCTATCTGCACTTTCTTGATATATTTTTCCAGTTCTATCTCGTGGCGTGCTTCTATCTCCGAATGTGAATACACATTATTGTTCCCGAACAGTTTCTGGGCTTTGTCGCTCACCATGGCATCCAGCGCTATTGGTGTGGTCTTCAGGTTGGGCAGGCCGCGGCGCTCGGCTTCGTGGTGCCATTCATCGCTGTAACCATCTCCTTCAAAAAGCACTGCCTTGCTTTCCACGATGTATTTCTGTATCACCTGCATGATGGCAATCTCTTTTTTATCGCCTTTCTCGATCAGCGCATCCACATCAGCTTTGAATTTCTTCAGTGTATCCGCCACGATGGTATTCAGCACGGTCATGGAAATGGCGCAGTTGGCAGAAGAACCTACCGCGCGGAACTCGAATTTATTACCGGTAAAGGCAAAGGGAGAAGTACGGTTCCTGTCGGTATTGTCGAGCATCAGTTCCGGGATGCTGCGGTGCAGGTCCAGTTTCAGTATGGCTTCATCCTGCTCATCGAACTTGGTGTTCACCCTTGCCTCCACATCGGTCAATACTTTAGAGAGGTATTGACCAACGAATACGGAAATAATGGCAGGGGGTGCTTCATTGGCGCCGAGGCGGTGGTCATTCGGAGCAGAAGCGATGGCAGCCCTCAGTATATCTGCATGGTCATGTACCGCTTTGATGGTATTTACAAAGAAGGTCAGGAACATGAGGTTGGTCTTGGGTGTTTTGCCCGGTGCCAGCAGGTTTACGCCTGTGTCGGTGGCCATGCTCCAGTTATTATGTTTACCGCTGCCGTTGATGCCTGCAAAAGGTTTCTCGTGCAGCAGCACCACCAGCTTATGGCGTTTGGCCACGCGGCTCATAATATCCATCAGCAGCGTGTTATGGTCAACCGCTATGTTCACTTCCTCGAAAATGGGAGCGCACTCAAACTGTGCGGGAGCCACTTCATTATGACGTGTGCGCAGGGGAATGCCGAGTTTATAGGCTTCCTGCTCAAAATCGCGCATGAACGTATATACCCTTTCAGGGATGGAACCAAAATAATGGTCCTCGAGCTGCTGCCCTTTGGCGGGAGCGGCGCCGAATACCGTGCGGCCGCACTGCAGAAGGTCGGGCCTTGCATTTACCAGCGATTCATCTATCACAAAATATTCCTGTTCCCAGCCGAGGGTGGCGGTTACTTTGGTAACATTCTTATCAAAGTAGTTGCACACATCCACTGCCGCTTTGTTCAGCGCTTCGAGCGCTTTCAGCAAGGGCGCTTTATAATCCAGCGATTCGCCGGTATAGGAAACGAATAAAGTAGGTATGCACAGTGTTTTGCCCTTACCTATTTCCATGATGAAGGGGGGAGAAGAAGGATCCCAGGCAGTATAACCGCGGGCTTCGAAAGTAGCGCGCAGGCCGCCGCTGGGGAATGATGACGCATCGGGCTCCTGCTGGATCAGCGCGGCGCCGTCAAATTCTTCTATGGCAGTGCCATCTCCTTTGAGGGTGAAGAAAGAATCGTGCTTTTCAGCGGTGGTGCCGGTAAGGGGCTGGAACCAGTGGGTGAAATGTGTTACGCCCTTGCTCTCGGCCCAGGCGCGGATGCCGCTGGCGATCTGGTTGGCCACATTGCGGTCAACGCGTTTGCCGCCGCGGATACTGGTGGCAAGGCTCTTGTAAGCCTCATCGCTCAGGAATTCGCGGGCGATCTTCAGGGTGAATACATTCTCATTGAAAATCCCTGTAACCTTGGTTACGGAAGGGGTGGGGGCCCCGGTTTCGCTGGTGATATTACCGATAGCGTCAAATCGTAAAGACATAGCTGGTTAATTTTAGACAGTTCAAAATACGCGTAAATTTTTCAATAAGTCAATAAAAAATCGGTAATCACCTATAAAAAATGAATAAAATGTAGATATAATTAAATATAGAATTATTTTATATTTATTTTTATGATATGTGATGACTTTATTAAATCACTGTAACATCTGTCTTTCCGAGCCGTTTTACCTTCAAAACCAACATTATGAAAAAAGTATTGCTGTTTATGGCGATCATCGGTACCCTGCAGGCAGTAGCACAATGGCCCTGGGAAAAGATAGAAGGCAACGGTCATGTTAAGAAAGAAACCCGCCAGACCGGCTCTTTCACCGCTGTTTCTTCTTCCGGATCCTGGGATGTGATGATAGGCTATGGCGAAAGCGGCTCCATACAGGTGGAAGGGGATGAAAACCTGCTTCCCTATATTGAAACAGAAGTGGAGAACGGGAAACTGATGATCCGCAACAAGAAGAAAGTGAATCTCAGGTCAAAAAACAAGATCACGGTATATGTATCCCTGACCAGGCTTACCGGCGTATCTCTTTCCGGCAGCGGGGATGTAATCGGCAAGGGAAGGTTCAGCAATAACGGCGAAACCAAATTCAGCGTATCCGGTTCAGGAGGCATCCGTATGGAACTGGATAAAGTATCTTCTGCGCAGGTAAGCGTTTCCGGCAGCGGAAATGTACAGCTCTCAGGTTCTGCAGGCAGTATCGATGCCAGGATCAGCGGTTCGGGCAATGTTGACTGTGCATCTTTTATTACCGATGATGCCAATGCGCATATCAGCGGCAGCGGCAATATCCGGCTCAATGCGAATAAGCGTATAGATGCGAGTATCAGCGGCAGCGGTAACGTATCCTACAAAGGCGCAGCCACAGATGTGAAAAAACACACTTCAGGAAGCGGCAGGGTGGTGAAGGTATGAGCCCACTATTTCCTACCTTCGCGGCATCATGGAAATAACTGTTAAGACTGCCGAACAACTACGGCTTACCGCGGAGGAATTTGAGCTCATCAAACAGAAACTCGGCCGCACTCCCAACTTCACGGAGCTATGTGCTTTCAGTGGTATGTGGAGTGAGCATTGCAGTTATAAGAACTCCATCAAATGGCTGAAAACACTCCCGCGCAGCGGGGGAAGGATGCTGGTGGCCGCCGGTGAAGAAAATGCCGGACTCATGGATATGGGCAACGGCTTTGGCGTGGTGTTCAAGATCGAAAGCCATAACCACCCGAGCGCCATCGAGCCTTTCCAGGGTGCAGCCACAGGCGTGGGCGGTATCCAGCGTGATATATTTACGATGGGCGCACGTCCTATTGCTTCTCTTAACAGTCTCCGTTTCGGCAACCTCTCAGATAAAAAAACGCAGCGCCTGCTGGCCGGCGTGGTGCATGGCATTGGCCATTATGGCAACTGCTTTGGTGTACCCACAGTGGGCGGCGAAGTATATTTTGAGGACTGCTATCATACCAATCCCCTCGTAAATGCCATGAGCGTGGGTATTATGAAAGCAGACAGGATGGTGAGCGCTACCGCCAAAGGAACGGGCAACCCGGTATTCTTTGTGGGCAGCGCTACAGGTAAGGATGGCATTGGCGGCGCTTCTTTTGCTTCTGCCGATATCACAGCCGAAAGTGCGGAAGAACTGCCTGCGGTACAGGTGGGCGACCCCTTCCAGGAAAAGAAACTGCTGGAAGCCTGCCTGGAAGTGATCGATACCGGCGCAGTAGTAGGCATGCAGGATATGGGCGCGGCGGGCATTATTTGTTCCACCGCCGAAATGAGCGCCAAAGGCGGTGTGGGCATGCATATTGACCTGGAGAAAGTGCCCACCCGGCAAAAGAATATGAAAGCCTGGGAACTGCTGCTGAGCGAGAGCCAGGAGCGTATGCTGGTAGTGGTAGAGAAAGGCAAGGAACAGGCCGTAACAGATGTATTTGAAAACTGGGATCTGAGCGCGAGTGAAATAGGATATGTAACGGATGATGGCCTTCTCAAATTCTATATGCA
>DASVLZ010000075.1:0-3271 GCA_036384615.1 Sediminibacterium sp. | reverse complement strand
GGCAGGACCATATCGTCCAACCTCAGCCTTATATACAACGACAGCAGGCAGAACGGCATGCTGTATACGCGCAATACATTTTATAATGCCGGTATTCCCCTTCCGGATTCTATCCAGGATCAGAAGAATAACCGGGAATCGGTCACGCATAGCCTGGGCGGCAATATCATTTATACAGAACCATTAGGTAAACGCTCCCTGCTTGAGTTCGGCGCATTTTATAACAGCAGCGTGGGCAACAGCAAGCGTACTACCTATGATTACAATGGCAGCTCCGGCAAACATGATGCACTGAATACAAAACTGAGCAACGATTTCAAAAGCGAATACAATTATACCGGAGGCAGCATCAGCCTGCGCACCAACCAGAAGAAGATGAGCTTTACATTCGGCAGCTCGCTGCAGTCTGCCACACTGTACAGCACAAATAACAGCAACGGCAATAAGATCACGCAAACATTTACCGATATGCTGCCCAATGCCAGTATACAGTACCGCATGAACCAGACACGCTCGCTGAACCTGAACTATACCACATCTACCAACCAGCCAACCACATACCAGTTGCAGCCCGTTTCGGATGTAAGTGATCCGCTGAACACCTATACCGGTAATCCCAACCTGAAACGCAGCTACCAGCACTCTGTTAACCTGAATTATTTTTCGACCAATATTTATACGCAGCGGAATTTCTTTGCTTTCATCGCGTTCAATACAACCAATAATGCCATTGTTAATTCGGATGTGATCAATGCCAACAGCTCCAGGTCGACCATGCCGGTAAATGCGAATGGTAATTATGTGTTGTTCTCCAATATAAGCGCGGGATTCCCGCTCAAGAAGCTGAAATCCCGCGTAGATATGGGCATCGGCGGTAACCTGCTGCATAATACCAGTTTCGTGAACGGAAATAAAAACGAGATCAGTAATGCCAGCATAAGCCCTAACCTCAGCTATAGTTTTTCACTGGATAATGTGATGGATATCATGGCCACGGCCCGGGTAAACCTGAGCAAGGTGAAATATACTTTACAGCCCATGCTCAACACAAATTACCAGCAGCAGGTATATGGTATTGATATGACCAACTACCTGCCCGGCGGCATAGTGTTGAACAATACCTTCAATTATACCATCAATACCGGCAGGTCGGCCGGGTACAATACCAGGGCGGCCTACTGGAATGCATCCATTGCCAAAAGTTTCCTGAAGAATAAACGGGCCGAGATCAAGTTCACTGCATTCGACCTGCTCAACCAGAATGTAGGCATCAGCAGCAGCGGCAACCAGAACTATATTGAAGACAGCAGGTTCAACGTGCTGAACCAGTATTTTATGCTGGGCTTCACCTTCCGCCTCAACAAAGCAGCCAGCCAGGGCGGCCCGCAGATTATGATCAGGACTATCGGGAATTGACGGGGCAATGGTGTGTTAGCTGTTAGCTATTAGCTAACAGCTAAAAGCCAATAGCTTACTATCCCCCGCCATCGTTTTCGTAACTTCCTTGCGATATGTTACCTGCATCGCAACGAAATTCTGTTACATTAGCTTTCTCATCACAAACACGATTGCTAATGAAACCTGATCAGAAATCACGCCGCAGGTTCCTTAAGGATGCGGCCTTATTGTCTGCAGCCACCGCTGTGCCCTCTTTGCTCACAAAAACATATGGTGCAACAGCCATTCCTGGCAGGGTAGCCGGACAAAAAGTGAAACTTGCCTGTATCGGCATCGGTAACCAGGGCGGGTCGGATGTAATGTCGTTTGACAAAACCGGTCTTGCCGAATTCGTGGCTTTCTGTGATACGGATATGGGCGCCCCGCAAACGCAGGCCGTACTGAAGAAATTCCCGGATGTGCCCCGTTTCCAGGATTTCCGCACCATGTTCGATAAAATGGGTAACCAGATAGAAGCGGTAACAATAGGTGTTCCCGATCACTCCCATTTTGCCATTACAATGATGGCGCTGGGACTGGGAAAGCATGTGTACGTGGAAAAACCCATGGCCCGCACCTTTCATGAAGTGGAGCTGATGATGGCTGCCGCGAAAAAGCACCCGAACCTGGCCACGCAGATGGGTAACCAGGGACATTCGGAAGCCAATTACTTCCAGTTCAAGACATGGAAAGAAGCAGGTATCATTAAAGATGTAACGGCCATTACGGCGCATATGAACAGCTCGCGCCGCTGGCATGGATGGGATACCCATATCAAAACCTATCCCGCCAAAGAACCTCTTCCGGCTACACTGGATTGGGATACCTGGCACGGAGTGGTACAACCCATACACGACTATAACCATGATTATATTAACGGCCAATGGCGTTGCTGGTACGATTTCGGCATGGGCGCCCTGGGCGATTGGGGCGCACACCTGATAGATACCGCCCATGAATTCCTCGACCTCGGTCTTCCCTATGAGGTGAATATGCTGAAAGCCGAGGGGCATAACAGCTTCTTCTACCCGCAATCATCCACCATACTGTTCCGCTTCCCCGAGCGAAAGGGTATGCCTGCCTGCGATATTACCTGGTATGATGGTGTGAACAACCTGCCGCCGATACCCGCAGGTTATGGAGTAATGGGCCTTGACCCCAATATACCGCCACCCAGCAGCGGCACCATCCAGGCGGCCAAGCTCAACCCGGGAAAGATCATTTACAGCAAGGATCTGACTTTTAAAGGAGGCTCACACGGAAGCACGCTGTCTATCATACCCGAAGAAAAAGCAAAGGAAATGGCATCGAAGCTGCCCGAAGTTCCCAAAAGCACTTCCAACCATTACGCCAACTTCCTGAAAGCATGTATGGGTGAGGAAAAAACAAGGTCACCATTCGCGGTAGCCGGCCCGCTGAGCCAGGTATTCTGCCTCGGAGTACTGTCACAAAAGCTCAACACAAAACTCCTGTTCGACAGGAAAACCAAAACCATCACCAACAACAAAATCGCCAACGAAATGCTCCACGGCCTTCCCCCGAGGAAAGGGTGGGAGCAATATTATAAGGTGTGAGAGAAAAGGGAATTGCAGATTGCAGATTTGAAAATCAATCTGCAATCTGCAATTTGCAATCTCACAATCTATCTAGTTTCCAATCCTAAACCTCATCCCCCCGCCTCCCGGCATACTTTGCATCTGGCTGTTGATCAGGTCCTGCATTAGTTTCTGGTATTCCTGCTGGGTAACTGTTTTTCCTTTTTTGGGTTCTTTCAGTTCTTTCTGGTCAACTTTTGCGGTGATCTCGGTTGCAGTGATCACGCTCTGGCCATTGT
>DASVLZ010000074.1:0-4124 GCA_036384615.1 Sediminibacterium sp. | reverse complement strand
CGCAAGGCGAGAAAACTGCTTGCCGATGCCGGTTTTCCCGATGGAAAGGGGCTGCCATCCATCAAACTGCTTACGATACCTGTATATGCGGATATTGCCAGTTTTGCGGCCAGGCAATGGGAAGAAGTGGGTATACCGGTGCAGGTGGAAGTGGTGCAGAAAAGCCTGCTGCTGGAACAGACCGCCAAATCGCAGGCATTGTTTTTCAGAGGCAGCTGGATAGCGGATTACCCCGATGCAGAAAATTATATGGCCATGTTCTACAGCAAAAACCCCGCCCCGCCTAATTACACACGGTATAAAAATCCCGCTTTTGATGCGCTGTATGAAAAAGCACTCACCGAAACCAATGATTCACTCCGCTATGCCCTGTACCGCCAGATGGACCAGATCGTGATCAACGATGCCCCTGTAATTCCTGTCTGGTACGATATGGCCATCCACCTCATACAACCCGATATCCGCAACTTCGGCCCGAATGCGTTGAATTTATTGGAGCTGCGGAAAGCGAGGAAGTGGTGAGTTTCGTGAGTTGTCGTGAGTCATCGTGAGTTAACGTGAGTCATCGTAAGGCGTAAACGTGAATTGTGCGTTAATGTAATACTGACCTTAACTCACGCTAACTCACGATGACTCACGCTAACTCACGCTAACTCACGCTAACTCACGTCCTCACGATTCACGCTCCCTACTCCTCGGTCTTCTTCAGCTTATTCTTAAACACCTTCTTGAACTTCTCCAGTTTGGGTTGTATTACAAAACGGCAATAACCCTGGTTGGTATTGGTGTTGTAATAGTTCTGGTGGTAGTTTTCGGCCGGGTAGAAATTTTTGAAAGGTTCTATGGCGGTTACGATGGGTTTGTCCCAGGCGCCGCTTTTGTCCAGCGCGGCTTTATACGATTCGGCCTTTCTTTTCTGTTCATCATTCAGGTAAAAGACCACGCTGCGGTACTGGGGGCCTACATCATTGCCCTGCTGGTCGAAGGTGGTAGGGTCATGGGTTTTCCAGAATACTTCGAGCAGGTCGTCATAACTTACTTTGGTGGGGTCGTAAACGATCTTTGCCAGCTCTACGTGGCCGGTGGTTTTATCGCAAACCTCTTCATAGGTAGGGTTTTCCACATGGCCGCCACCATAGCCGCTGATTACTTCATATACGCCTTCGAGCCGCTGAAAAAAAGCTTCCGTGCACCAGAAACATCCTTCCCCGAAAATGGCGGTATCGGTCTTTACGCCTTCAGGTATTTTGCTGTCTGTCATATTCATGTTTTTCCCGGGTTGCGCCTGCTGACCGCATGCAGAGAATACGGCCGCAAGCAATATCAGTGAAAAATAACTCCGCATCATTGTGTATTTTTTTTAAAATTACGATTTAGTGGTGATGACGTCCTGCGGGGGGGAACCTTACAGGGGAGTAGTCCTTGGTCCATAGTCCATGGTCCATAGTCCATAGCCCATTGACCCCCGATTCCCGTCAACTAATCAACTACTACACTACCTTTGCTCCCTTAAACTTTTTTCATTGCATGCGTTTATACCCGGAGTCGGCGGCGGCACAGCTGGAGTTTGATAAGGTGAAGATATTGCTGCAGGGGCATGCCCAAACGGTATATGCCAAAGAGAAAGCGGCCCAGCTACGCATTCATACCAGGAAGGAATATATCCAGACCGGACTGGAACAGACATACGAGTTCAAGATGATCCTGGGGCTGGGGCAGCATTTTCCCAACGATTTTACACAGAACATCAGCCGCGATATCAAATTATTGTCCATACCCGGCGCCATGCTCACAGGCGAGCAGTGGATGCCGGTACGCCGGCTGGCTGATAATACCAGGAATATCTTCCGCTGGTTTGATGCGGAGCGGCGCAGTTCCTTCCCGGCATTGGTGAAGATCATTGAAGGAACCTATTATGAAAAACAGATCATAGAACTGATCGATGAAATACTGGACGAGAACGGGAATGTAAAAGATACTGCTTCGGAAGACCTGCAGCGGATACGCATGGGCCTTTTCCGCAAGCGGAATGAACTGCGGAGGGTGTTTGAAAAGGTGCTGTCGAAACTCTTCAAGGCAGGATACAGCGCCGATATTGAAGAGAGCTTCAGCAATGGCAGGAGGGTGGTGGCGGTTTTCTCGGAACACAAGCGCCAGGTAAAAGGTATACTGCACGGCGAGAGCGACAGCCGTAAGACTGCTTTTATAGAACCGGAAGAGACGATAGAACTCAACAACGATATTTTTGCACTGGAGCACGAAGAGGGCAGGGAGATACAGCGCATTCTTCGGGAACTCACCAGCCGTATAGCTCCTTATGCAGGACTGCTGCAGCAATACCTGGAGATCAGTGGCGAATTTGATTTTGCGAAGGCCAAAGCCAGGCTGGCACTGGATATGAACGGGCAGCTGCCCAATATATCCGACAAAGCGCATGTGGAACTGGTGGATGCCTATCACCCCTTATTATACCTGTATAATAAAGCCGGTGGTAAAAAAACAATTCCTGTTACGATCACCCTCGATGACCAGAACCGTATACTGGTGATCAGCGGCCCGAATGCAGGCGGTAAAACCGTTACGATGAAAACCATCGGGCTGAACCAGATGATGATGCAGAGCGGCCTGCTGGTGCCGGTAAGCCCGGTTTCGCAGATGGGTATTTTTAAACAGCTGTTCATCCATATAGGCGATACGCAGAACCTGGAGTTTGAGTTGAGCACCTATTCCAGTCACCTGCTGCACATGAAATACTTTATCGAAACAGCCAACGGCCGTACATTATTCTTTATTGATGAGCTGGGCAGCGGCAGCGATCCCAATCTTGGCGGCGCTTTTGCGGAGGTGATCATGGAGGAATTGTCGAGGAAACATGCATTCGGTATTGTAACCACGCATTACCTTAACCTGAAAGTGATGGCCAACCATACACAGGGCATCATCAATGGCGCGATGCAGTTTGATGAAGTGAACCTGCTGCCTATGTACCGGCTGGTAACCGGGAAACCCGGCAGTTCTTACACATTTGCCATTGCAGAAAGGATAGGCCTTCCCAAACACCTGATCGCCAAAGCCAGGAAGCTGGTGGATGATGACCATTTTAAACTCGACCGCCTGCTGAACAGCACAGAGAAAGACCTGCAGCAGCTGGATAAGG
Organism: Sediminibacterium sp.; assembly: GCA_036384615.1. Classification (GTDB taxonomy): domain Bacteria; phylum Bacteroidota; class Bacteroidia; order Chitinophagales; family Chitinophagaceae; genus Sediminibacterium. The sequence goes on along the minus strand of DASVLZ010000074.1, from coordinate 967 downwards.
AAAGAAAGGAACTGCAGCGGTTATTACGGGAGAATGAAAAGCTGAAAAAAGAAATGCAGGTAGTGCTGGATAAAGAGCGGCACCGCCAGCAGGTGGAACTGCTCAAACAGCAGAACCGTATTTCGGAAGAACGCATCGCTTACCTGAAAGATATGGAACGCAAGCTCAGGCAGATAGTGCTTGACTGGAAAAAAACAGAGAACAAGCAGGAAGTGGTGAAGAACCTGAAAGACCTGCTGTTCAAACGAAAGGAAGAGATCGTGGTGAATAAACTGGCGAAGAAAGTAGACCAGAAATACAAGGAGCTGAACCAGCACATTGCAGTGGGCTCCATGGTAAAGCTGAAAAAGAATTACCAGGTAGGAGAGGTGAAAGAGATCCGCGGTAAACGGGCTATTGTGCAGATAGGACAATTGCCGATGAATGTGGATATGGCAGACCTGATCTCTGTTGAGAAAATACCGTAATGCTATGCCGTTCTTTTCTGGCTGGTGTTTACCAGGATAAGCGAAACGAAAATGATGGCAGCTACGCCAAGAAGCATTTCATTCAGGTACGGTATATACCGGTAATACATTGCCGCCATCCCCTGTATCATCAATACCAGTTCATTTAAGAGGATGCCTGCAACAAGCAGGGTGATGCCTGCCCGCAATGGCCTGTTGATCTTAAGCGCACCCAGTGCGAGGCAATAGCCCAGCAGGGAGAGACTGATAACAGCGAGCAATACAAGGTGCAGGTACCCGATCACCACAGGGCGGAACCCGAAAGCAAGTTTGCTCAGTGCAGGCAGTACGGATACCAGTTGCAACAGTAGTTTTATTGAGAAAGCGATGCCCGAGAGCTTCAACAACCATTTGGCGGCAGCAGGCAAATGACCGTGCCATATCTGGAATGCTGCGTTTGCCCGCAGGAGAAACCATACCCAGGCAACCACCTGGAAAATAGCGGCCGCAATAACGAGTAT
>DASVLZ010000073.1:0-2722 GCA_036384615.1 Sediminibacterium sp. | reverse complement strand
ATTTCCCCGTTACCGTTAAATACAATGCCCTCATACCTTACCTGCATGCATCGGAAGTAAAAGCGCGCGCGAGAAAAGTGCCGTGTACCGATATGGGATGGGAGATCAATGCCGATAGCTTTTACCGCGTACTCAAACGCTTCTGGCTGTACGGCGGGGTAAAAAAGATCATCGTTACCGAAGGAGGCGCTTCATTCAAAGACCAGTTGGTGAATGGCGCAGTGCATGATCATAAACGGATCGATTATTTCAGCAGCTATCTTTCCGCCATGCTCCGTGCCAGGAAAGAAGGAGTGAACATAGGCGGTTATTTTGCCTGGACGCTTACAGACAATTTCGAGTGGACCGAAGGCTATCTCTCCCGCTTCGGGCTGGTGCATGTTGATTTCCATACACAGCTGCGCACCATCAAGGATTCGGGATACTGGTTCCGCGATTTCCTGAAAGGTTGATGAATAGTTTGGTATGTTTGGTAAAACATCGCTGCTATGTTATTGAAACCCCCGTTCCTGGTGCTGCTCCTGGCACTGGTCTCTATCCCGGCTCTTGCGCAACCCGTACATACCGGTCATATCAGCTACCCGATTGCTGATACCACCCGTGCGATCACATTTTATCATGAAGTAACGGTGCAGCCCGGTGCGGGTAAAACGCCCGGCCGCTACCTGGTGCTTGGATTTTCACACGGAAGCATGCTGTTTACACAGAACGGTATACAAAAAACAGTAGAAATACACATGCGTGATAGCGCATCCATGGAATGGATCGCAACAGGAGTGGGCGTGGCACGGAATAAAGAAGGATTGGGTATTACATGGAAATACGACTGGAAACCCGGTATTACTTACCAGGCCATGGTAACTGCCCTGCCCGACAGCGCCACAGCTACCACCATCTATAGCATGTATCTTTTTCTTCCTGAAAAACAGCAATGGAAAATACTGGCTTCCGCCAGGATCACACCCGATGGGGATTACCTGCGCGGATTGTATGCCGAGCATCGCAACATGCATGGCAGCGCTGCAGTGAAGAGCGACAGCATCCGCACCGGCAATGCCTGGCTGCAGCGAAGGAACAATACCTGGTATGCTTTCAGCCAGCGGCCGGTGACAGATCTTGCCCGGAATGCAGACAGCCTGCAGCAGGCAGCGAAAGACAGGGCAGAGATATTCGCTGCAGTGCGCAATAAAAAACTCGACACCACCGGCAGCAAGGAAGGTGTGTATTACCATATACTGAAACAGGGAGAAGGAAAAGAAGTGCTGGTGACAGATACAGTTACTGTTTTTTATAAAGGATACCTGTTATCCAACGGAGCGATCTTCGATCAGACAAAAGAAAAACCCATCAGCTTCCCGCTCAAAAGACTGATCAGGGGCTGGCAGCTGGCCATACCCATGTGCCGTGTAGGCGGAACAGTAAGGATCGTTATTCCTTCCGGTCTTGCCTACGGTATCAGGGCAAGAAGCAAAGACATCCCGCCCAACAGTGTACTTGTATTCGATGTGGAAGTGGTGGATGCGAGGAGTTGAAAGTGAAAGGTCAAAAGTGAAAAGTGAAAAGCGAAAAGTGAAAAGTGAGTGTTGAGTATGTGTGGGGATTTTCTCTCTTTATTGTAGGGGATTTCGTACATTGTAGACCTATTCCCCCCAAAACCATGAAAACTGCCCGGCGGCTGTCGGTATTGATTTTATTGACCACAAGTGTACTGGCGTTGTACGGGGGCATACACCTGATCATAGATCCCACCGGTAATTCCCTTCATATACCTTATTACTTGCTCAGCGGAACTTTTTTTCGTGACTACAGGCTTATAGGCTATATCATTGCCGTAACCATCGGCTGCTTCAGCCTGTTCCTGATGATCTGTATCTTGCTGAAGACAAATTATTATTCGGTAGGACTGATGCTGCAGGGCGTGATCATCTGCATGTACACATTCATCATGATGCTGCTGGCAGGCAATGCTGTTTTCATTGAATATTTATTCCTTGCACTGGGAATGGTCATGATCGCTTTCGGCGTATGGCAATACCAGCGTAAGATTACGGTAGAAGCCAGGAAAAAGAAATAAATCTATCATCCTTCTTTCTGGTCAGTGATCCGCGATCATGATAAGGCAAACCGGGCTCGGTACCTGTATGCCGCCGGGCATTGCTTCCAGCATGCCGGTAGATAGGTTCCTTTTAAACACCACTATATTATTTGTTTTCTGGTTGGCAACCAGCAGGAATTTTCCTGTGGGATCAATAACAAAATTACGGGGCTGCTCGCCGAGTGCAGACTGGTAACCTTTCGCAGTTAGTTTACCATCTGCCCCAATGGCAAAAATGGCAATATTATTCTCGCTGCCCCTGTTGGAAGCATACAGGAATTTTCCATCGGGCGAAATATGAATGTCTGCACTGCCGGGCTGCCCTTTAAAACCGGCAGGATGCGTGGCAATACGCTGCAGGGCATTCAGCGAACCATCATGATACGCGAATACGGTAACAGCACCACCCATTTCCTCGATCAGGTATGCATATCGTTTGTTGGGATGGAATGCAAAATGCCTTGGGCCAGCACCCGGCTCTGCAGCGGTATACGCAGGCTGCGCAACACTGATAGGCCGTGCCAGTGCGGCGTTGAACCGGTAATGCATTACTTTATCCATACCCAGGTCGGGTACCAGCAGGTATTGTTTATCGGGAGTAAAAAAAGTAGAATGCACATGCGCTTT
>DASVLZ010000072.1:0-3367 GCA_036384615.1 Sediminibacterium sp. | reverse complement strand
GCGTGGGGAAATTGCGGTAGGTCTTGTACCTGTTGTTCATATACCACTGCAGGTGATGCCCTGCCACCAGCTCATGGTGCACCACGGCCCTCGAGAAATGCGGGTTGTTGCCGCGCATGCTCATGAGCTTGTCTTCTTCCTTCATGGTATTGGTAGGATAGGAGATCAGTAACCCGCTGCCGCCAAGGAAGAATGGTGCGAATAACTGCCTTTCCGGCGTCATCATATTCATCGTCCAGTCTTCTTCTGCCAGTGGCGGAATGGTAACGAGGTCATGTTTCTTAATAAAATCAACAGACTGCTTATACAGGTCCATGATCATCTGCGGTTGTTCGCCGGCAGACACATACGTATTCTTTACTTTTTCCTGCGCTGCTTTCCAGTCATCGCCAAAACCCATTTCACGGCTGGCTTTCAGCAGCTCCTGGTCGCACCAGGCAAATTCTTTATTGGCAATATCGATCAACTCTTCCGGTGTATACGGGATCATCTCGAATTTGAGCTGCTGTATCAGTTCATCACGACCGATAGGGTTGCCAACGATGCCGCTGTTATCTGTTTTCTGTGTGCTGGAAGCTTTGCCTTTCGCGCGCAGCGCATTGGCATAGTTCCCGAGTGCGTCATCAGTTCCTTTGTAAGGTAACGACATCCACCAGCTGAACTGAGGATCGTAGCCGTTGTAAAAATCATAAACGCTTTTGAGCGCTGATTGCAGTCCGCGTACCGTATTATAAGCGCGCTCGCCCTGTTCGGGTGTCAACTTTTCCTGCTTCAGTTTTGTGCTGAGGCTAGCTATCTGTTTTTCGATGGAGCTTACCTGGGTGGCAAACTGTTGCGCATTCAGCATCGTGCCCCGGCGGCGGAGTTTTTCAACAGCGTAGAGACTGTCGGCAAAAGGGATCCATTTGCTGATCTCGGTATATTCTTTCTGTTCCTGGTCAAGCAGGCGCAGCTCGTTTTTGAGGTTGCGTTTAAAAAGAATGTAGTCCACGCGGCTGCCAACGGGCAGCTTGTCGTAATCCATTTTATCCAGCAGCGACAGGTACTCTTCATTCATTGCCCGCAAACGCTCCCTTCTCTCGGGTGAGTTCCTGATCACATAAAAACGGGTAATGCTTACATTATCCGCGTTGTAATGTACCATCAGGTTATTCACCTCGCTGGTTTGCTCATAAAGGGGGGATTCCGCTTTTTGCGCGAATGAACAGGTTCCTGCCAGCAGCAGCAGGCATAAAAAAGATTTTCTCATGCCACAAATTAATAATTAGTAATTACTAATTATTAATTGATATTCCCCACCATATCCCCCGGCACCACCCACTGGTCAAACTCTTCGGGTGTCAGGTATCCGAGTTCCACGGCCATTTCCTTCAGCGTACATCCTTTTTTATGGGCTTTCTGTGCAATCTCCGCGGCTTTGTAATAGCCGATCTTTGTATTCAGTGCGGTTACCAGCATCAGGCTGTTATCAACATGCTTTTTGATATTGGCTTCTATAGGTTCTATACCCACGGCGCATTTATCATTAAAGCTCACGCATCCATCACCTATCAACCGGGCGCTATGCAGGAAATTATAGATCATCACGGGCTTGAAAACATTCAGTTCAAAATGACCGGTGGCACCGCCGATATTGATGGCCACATCATTCCCCATTACCTGCGCAGCGATCATGGTAAGCGCCTCGCATTGCGTGGGGTTTACTTTACCGGGCATGATGGAAGAACCGGGTTCATTATCGGGGATGAATAGTTCGCCTATACCGCTCCTGGGTCCGGACGACAGCATACGGATATCGTTGGCGATCTTCATCAGGCTTACCGCAACGGTTTTGAGTGCGCCATGCGCTTCCACGATGGCATCATGGGCGGCGAGGGCTTCGAATTTATTCTCAGCAGTTACAAAAGGCAGACCTGTGAGGCTGGCAATATGCCTGGCCACATTTACATCGTACCCCTTGGGTGTATTGATGCCGGTACCTACGGCCGTGCCACCCAACGCGAGTTCGCTGAGATGCGCCAGCGTATTATGGATGGCTTTGAGGCCATGATCGAGCTGCGAAACATAGCCGCTGATCTCCTGCCCCAGTGTAAGCGGGGTGGCATCCATAAAATGGGTGCGGCCTATTTTCACCACTTTCATGAAGGCCTTGCTTTTCTGCGCCAGCGTATCCCTGAGCTTCTTGATACCGGGTATGGTTATTTCCACCAGTATTTTATAGGCGGCTATATGCATGGCGGTGGGAAAGGTATCGTTGGACGACTGCGATTTGTTCACATCATCATTGGGGTGCAGGAACTTGTCTTTATCAGTAAGCGCCCCGCCCTTGATCACATGGCCGCGGTAGGCCACCACCTCGTTCACATTCATATTGCTCTGGGTACCGGAGCCTGTTTGCCATACTACCAGCGGAAACTGGCTGTTGAGTTTGCCGGCAAGTATCTCATCGCATACCTGGCCTATCAGCTCGGCTTTTTCCTTGGGAAGAACGCCTGCCTCGAGGTTGGTGAGTGCCGCCGCCTTTTTCAGGTAGGCAAATGCCTGTATGATCTCTTTGGGCATTTTGTTGATATCCTGCGCAATGCGAAAATTATCGATGCTGCGTTGTGTTTGTGCGCCCCAGTACACATCTGCGGGTACCTGCACTTCACCCATGGTGTCTTTCTCAATACGGTATTCCATGATCCGGTAGTATATAGGTTGATGAATACGTTTTTGCCCGGCAAAGGTATGGCCTAAGGGCCAAAAGGGGTATCGCAGACGGGAAGATTTCGCCGCTCATCATTTCCTGGGGCGGGTTTACATAGATTAAATTCTATCGTCCTTTGACCGGTTTATATTTTATTTACCTTACCGTTCCAAAACCTGTGATAAAATACCCTTTTGCAATGCCGGCTCGTACATGGCCTTTGGCAGGGTGTTCCATCACTACAAACTAAAAAACACACTCATATGCAGATGAAACTGATGAGAATCCTGTTCATTGCGCTGCTTTCAGCGGGCGTGATCTATGGACAGGCACAGAAAAAGTATGAATGGAAACAGGCCAGCTCGGGCGGGTATACGTACAAGTACGTTACCAATGATCCCACGGGCGCACGTTTCTATACACTGAAAAACGGGCTTACCGTTGTGCTTTCCCCCAACAAAAAAGAACCCCGTATTGCGGTGCGCATACCGGTAAGGGCGGGGAGCAATACCGACCCTGCCGACCATACAGGCCTTGCCCACTATCTTGAACACCTCCTGTTCAAAGGCACTGATAAATACGGCACGCTGGATTTTGCCAAGGAAAAACCGCTGCTCGACAAGATCGATGAACTGTACGAGCAGTACAACTCAACCAAAGACGAAGCAAAACGTAAGG
>DASVLZ010000071.1:0-3274 GCA_036384615.1 Sediminibacterium sp. | reverse complement strand
TGTCGTAAGCCGGCAGGGCCGAATTATTGCCTAAAATAGTAACACCAAACATTGGTTGGCGAAACTATTTAAATTTTTCCTACCTTTGCCGCCGATAAAAAAAGAAAGAAAAAATTCGGAGTCATTAAATTTTTCGAGAATGCCTTATTTAACCATTGAAAAAAAAGCCAGCATTTTTGCAGAGTATGGCGGTAATGCGGCCAACACGGGTTCTATTGAAGGTCAGATAGCACTGCTGACTGAGCGTATTACCCAGATTTCCAGCCATTTACAAGCCAACAAACACGATCATTCCACCCAGCGCGGATTAATGCAACTGGTAGGCCGCCGCAAGCGCTTACTGGCTTACATGCAAAAGCACAACCTGCAGGGTTACCGTGCTCTGATCGAGAAACTGGGTCTGAGAAAATAAGTCGAACACTATGACAGATACTGTTCCCAACTGGTCATTAGATAACGGTTGGGAATAGTTGTTTCTGTACGTTCCCGTTTTTTCCTTCTCATTACTTAACAGGGAGCAGGTGATCCATCCTGTTCCATATTCACAATTGTATGTTATCACAACCTCTTAGTGTGAGTTTTGACCTCGGCGGAGGACGCCAGGTTACAATAGAAACCGGCAAGCTTGCCCGCCAGGCCGATGGCGCCGTTACGGTACGCCAGGGCAACTGCATCCTGTTAGCTACAGTAGTAGCCAACAAAGATCCCCGCGAAGGCCAGGACTTTTTCCCCCTCAGCGTAGACTACCAGGAAAAATTCGCTTCCGCAGGCCGTATACCCGGCTCGTTCTTCAAACGCGAAGCCAGGCTTAATGATTATGAAATACTGACCAGCCGCCTGATAGACCGTGCACTGCGCCCTCTCTTCCCTGAAGATTACCTCTGCGATGTGCAGGTACTGGTAAGCCTCGTATCTTCCGATGAGGAAGTGCTGCCCGATTCCCTGGCCTGCCTGGCCGCTTCGGCTGCACTGGCCGTATCCGATATCCCTATCAAAGAGATCATCAGCGAAGTACGTATAGGCCGTATAGACGGCAACTTCGTTGTGAACCCCTCCCGTTCAGAACTCGAGAGATCAGACCTCGAATTCATGATCGCCGCCACAGAAAAAAACCTCATGATGGTGGAGGGAGAAGCCAAAGAATGTTCTGAAACTGACCTCGTAAAAGCGCTGGAACTGGCACACGATGCCATCCGCGTACATATCAAGGCCCAGCAGGAACTGCGCGCCAAGAAAGGCGTTACAGGCAAACGCGATTACAAAAAGCCGGAACAGAATGAAGAGATCCAGGCCAAAGTAGCCGCTTTTGCCAAACAGAGGATCTATGATATCTCACGCAAAGGCTCTTCCAAACATGAGCGTTCAGATGCCATCGGTGCACTGAAAGAAGAACTGATCGCAAGCCTGGGCGAAGAAGCTGCCGACCTCGACAAGAAATTAGCCAAGAAATATTTCGATGACCTGCAGTGGGAAGTGGTAAGGAATATGATCCTCGATGACCGTATCCGCCTCGATGGCCGCAGCCTCGACCAGGTACGTCCCCTTGCCATGGAAACAGAACCCCTGCCTACACCGCATGGCTCTGCATTATTCACAAGAGGTGAGACTCAATCACTTACAACGGTTACTTTCGGAACTAAATTAGATGAACTGCTGATAGAAAGCGCCGCAAAATCGGATTACAGCAAATTCATCCTGCACTATAACTTCCCTCCATTCTCTACCGGTGAGGTAAAGATGATGCGCGGTCCCGGCCGCAGGGAAGTAGGGCACGGCAACCTGGCCCTGCGCAGCCTGAAGCAGATGATGCCCGGCAGCGAATACGCTTATACGGTTCGCGTGGTGAGCGATATCCTGGAAAGTAACGGATCATCTTCTATGGCTACGGTATGTGCCGGCTCGCTGGCCCTCATGGATGCGGGCGTGCCTTTCAAAAAGCACGTGAGCGGTGTGGCAATGGGACTGATCACACGCGGAGATGGTAAATATGCTATCCTCACGGATATCCTGGGTGATGAAGACCACCTGGGTGATATGGACTTCAAGGTAACCGGTACACGCGATGGTATCTGCGGTGTGCAGATGGATATCAAAGTGGACGGACTGAGCATGGATGTGATGCGCGAAGCACTGGAGCAGGCGAGGAAAGGCCGTATGCATATTCTCGATGCCATGTACACCTGCATACCGGAGCACCGTGCCGAGGTGAAACCACATGCGCCGCGCATGACCAAGCTGATCATCGACAAAGACTTTATCGGTGCGGTGATCGGGCCTGGCGGTAAAGTAATACAAGAAATACAGCGCGAAACAGGCGCTACCATCAATATTGAAGAAGTGGGCAATACCGGCGAGGTAAGCATCTTCTCTGCCTCCAAAGACAGCGTTGACGCTGCCGTAAGATGGATCAAAGGCATCACTGCCGTTCCTGAAGTGGGCGAAGTATATGAAGGGCCTGTAAAAGGCATCAAGGAATTTGGCGCCTTTGTGGAATTCATGCCCGGAAAGCAGGGACTGCTGCATATCAGTGAGATCAGCTGGAAGCGCCTGGAGAGTATGGAAGGACTGTTCAAGGAAGGGGATATGGTGAAAGTGAAACTGGTGGGACTGGATCCCAAAACCGGTAAATTCAAGCTGAGCCGCAAGGCCCTGATGCCCAAACCCGATTTCAAACCGAAAGAAAGGGAGCCGCGCCAGGAAAACGGGGCAGAACCCGGCACCGAAAACGCCTGAAAATAACCGAATGGCCCCGTACCCCGGGGCCATTTTCTTTCAGATCAATGAAAATATTCTCTGAACAATAGTATCATGGAAACAACCGAACTGGTCTTTGATTGCGCGGATGAAGCCACCCGGGAGCTGCTGATAGCCCTGTTGGCCGATATGGGATATGATGGTTTCGAAGAAACAGAAACACAGCTGAAAGCTTATACAGATAAGCAGGAGATTGATGAAAATAAATTAAATAATATTTGTAATGAATATAGTGTAAAATATTGTAAGTCAATCATTCAAAAGGAAAACTGGAATGCGGTTTGGGAATCCGGCTTTTCACCTGTGCAGGTAGATGATTTTGTAGGTGTGCGTGCGGCTTTTCATCCCCCGTTCACGAATGTAGCGCATGAACTGGTGATCACTCCTAAAATGAGCTTCGGTACCGGGCACCATGCTACTACCTGGCTGGTTATGCAGATGATGCGCGGGATCGGTTTCCGGGATAAAACTGTTTTTGACTTTGGTACCGGCACCGGCATCCTGGCCATACTGGCAAGCC
>DASVLZ010000070.1:0-3070 GCA_036384615.1 Sediminibacterium sp. | reverse complement strand
TTTTTACCGAGGCTGGTATGTACACTGAAATAAAATTTGATCTTGGGTTCAGTGCCTGAAGGGCGTGCGGATATTTTGGAACCGTCTTCCGTGATGAATTGTAATACATTGCTCTTGGGCAGGTCTATTTTCCATGTTTCGCCGGTTACAAGGTTCTTGCCCGTCTGCAGCTGGTAGTCCAGCAACTGCACTACCCTGGCGCCGTTGATAGAGGCGGGCGGCTGGCTGCGGTAGCCCTCCATCATGGCAGCGATCTCCTTCTGCCCGTTCATGCCTTTTTTGGTAATGCTGATCAGGTTCTCATAATAAAACCCATACTGTATATACAGTTCGATCATCTTGTCGAACAAGGTGCGGCCCTTCGCTTTTTCATAGGCTGCCATTTCGCAGAGCAGGGCTACGGCGCTCACCGCATCCTTGTCGCGTATCTGGTTGCCGATCATCAGTCCAAAGCTTTCTTCTCCTCCTATCACATAATTTTTCTTTCCTTCCAGCTCCTTGATCTTTTCGGCAATCCATTTAAAGCCGGTAAGTACATTATAACAGGCCACATCATTCTTTTCTGCCACACGGTTGATCATCTCGGTAGTAACAATCGTGGTGATCACCATATCATCTGGCTGTGCAATACCTTTTGCCTTACGGGCTTCTATCATATAGCTGAATGCGAGCACGGCGGTCTGGTTACCATTCATCAGCACCCACTCACCTTTATGGTTCCTGATGCCGATGCCCACGCGATCTGCATCGGGGTCGGTACCCAGCAGGATATCCGCATCCAGTTCTTTTGCCTTGGCCAGCCCTATGCTCATCGTTTCACTTTCTTCCGGGTTGGGATAGTTAACCGTGGGGAAGTTTCCATCCGGCGTAGCCTGTTCTTCTACTATATGCACATTGGTAAAACCAAAACGCTGCAGCACTTCCGGCACCAGTTTAATGCCGCTGCCGTGTATGGGCGTGTATACGATCTTCAGGTCGTGCTGTTGCTGTATCACATCGGGATATACGCTCAGGCTTTTCACCATATCCATATACGCCTCATCCATTTCCCTCCCGATGATGGATATATTGGCCTCGCCGCCTGAAAATTTCACATCACCCACTTCTTTTATCGCTTCCACTTCCCTGATCACATTCACATCATGCGGAGGCACCAGTTGCCCGCCATCGTTCCAGTATGCCTTGTACCCATTGTATTCTTTGGGATTGTGTGAAGCCGTACATACCACGCCGCCCTGGCAACCCAGTTTGCGTATAGCAAAGCTCAGTTCAGGGGTAGGGCGAAGGGAATCGAACAGGAATACTTTTATACCGTTGGCCGCAAATACATTGGCCGTGGTTTCCGCAAAGAAACGGCTGTTGTTGCGGCTGTCGTGCGCGATAGCCACTTTGATTTCGTTATTGCCGTATGTTTTTTTCAGGTAATTGGCAAAGCCCTGTGTGGCCATCCCTACGGTATATTTATTCATACGGTTGGTGCCTACGCCCATGATACCGCGAAGCCCTCCTGTACCAAATTCCAGGTTTTTATAAAATGCATCGGCGAGTTCATCCGGTTTTTCATCCTGCAGTTTGCGTATGGCATCTTTGGTGGCCTGGTCATAATCGCCGTTCAGCCATGTATCCACGTTCTTCTGTATAGCAGCATCCATTGTAAAGGTTTTAGAAAATTAAGACTAATAGAACAAGTTAATAATTACTAATTATTAATTCATAAACGCCCCCACCACTTCACCGTCCACTACCTCCACCTGTATATGGCTCTGCAGGGTGGTAGCTATGGAAAGGCCCACATGATCGGGTTTGATGGGGAACAGCTTATGCATTCTTTCCACCAGTACCAGGGTGCGTATGGTTTTGGGATGGTATTGCAGGAGCGGCTTTAATGCATACAACAGGGTTTTGCCGCTGTTGGATACATCATCTGCCAGTACTATGTTCAGGTTATTGAAATCCATATCCCGGCTAAGCTGTACTTCTGTGGGATGTGTTTTATCGAGCGTGGCAGATATTACCTGCACCTGGTTGGGAATATGTTCCCGCAGCAGTTCGCCCACTTTTTCCGCGATCACGGTGCCGCTGTTGCGGATGCCGATCACTACTACCGGGGTTTCATCACCGCTCAGTTCTTCCGCCAGTTCCAGCGCCAGGCGCCTGAGTTTATATACTGCATCTTCTTTGCTGAGGATATAATTTTTACCTGCCATACTATTCGGTTGCAAAATCAAAAGTAGCAACAATATACGGGTTTCGAACTATCCAAAACCATTACCTTAGCACCAAACACTGCCATATGCAATATGTTCAGCAAATCCTCTTCCTGGCCCTTTCCGTAACGGCTATCTGGCTGTTTGCCGGCAAGGTGAAGGATATCCGGAGAAATATCCTCCTGGGAAAAAAAGAGTCGCTGAACGACCGTCCCGGCGAGCGGTGGCGGAACCTGCTGCTGCTGGCTGTCGGACAGAAGAAAATGTTCCGCAATCCCCTGGTAGCCGTGCTGCATTTTGCGGTATATGCCGGCTTTATCATCATCAATATAGAAGTACTGGAAATCATCCTCGATGGGTTGCTCGGCACGCACAGGTTATTTGCCGGGCCGCTGGGCATGCTATATACCGCGTTGATCAATGCATTCGAGTTCCTGGCTGTTGCCGTTGTGCTGTCCTGTGCCATATTCCTTATACGAAGGAATATCCTTAAGCTCAAACGTTTTATCAATAAAGACCTGGACGGATGGCCCAGGAGCGATGCCAATTATATACTGATCACGGAGATCGTGCTCATGTCGCTTTTCCTTACCATGAATGCCGCCGACCAGGTATTACAGGCAAAGGGAAATGCGCATTATACTGCCACGGGATCCTTCTTTTTCTCGGGATTACTGGCGCCGCTTTTCACAGGTATGGACAGCCATTCACTGGTGATCCTGGAAAGAACCTGCTGGTGGCTGCATATTACGGGCATCTATGCCTTCCTGAATTACCTGCCTTATTCCAAGCACCTGCACATCATCCTCGCATTTCCCAACACCTATTATGCGCGGCTGGAGCCTGAGGGAAAAATGAAAAAT
>DASVLZ010000069.1:0-3714 GCA_036384615.1 Sediminibacterium sp. | reverse complement strand
TACCTCTGGAGCCACAGGAGATGGAAGCATGGGTATGAGGAAGGGAAGCATGGGGCAATAGTTAATTGAGGAATGGCAGATTGTAGATTGGAAAAGTTATCGTTATCGCTTGAATCAAGGCCCCAATTTCAAATCTGCAATTTGCAATCTGCAATCTGCCATTCCTCAATTCACCACCTCCGCGCTCTTCTCAATCTCAAACTTATCCCCCAGGTCCTTGATCTTATTCCATCCGCCAACTACGTTGCGGAGGTTGTGGATGCCCTGGCGTTTGATGAGGGAGGCGGCAATTACGCTGCGGTAGCCGCCGGCGCAGTGTATGTAAATATTGTGATGATCATCCAGGTTGGCCATGCTGCCCGGGTCTGTCAGTTCTGATAAAGGGATGTTTACCGCCTGGCGGATATGGCCGCTGCCGTATTCGGTTTCCTTGCGCACATCCACGATCACCAGGTTCTCGTCAAAAGGTACATCCATAGCCAGCTCATCGGCTTCCACATCAATGATCATGTCTATCTGTCCGCCTGCTTTTACCCAGGCATCATAACCACCCTGCAGATGACCATCTATCTTATCAAAGCCTACCCTCGCCAGCCTTACAATGGTTTCTTTTTCTTTGCCGGGGTCGGTAACCAGTAACAGCGTTTTATCAAAAGGCAGCAGGCTGCCTGCCCACTCTGCAAAACGTCCATCGAGACCTATGCTGATAGAGCCGGGAATAAAGCCTTGCGTGAACGTATCTGAATTACGTGTATCGAGCAGGATCACGCCATCCTCCTGCATTTTTTCTTTCAGGGCGGCTGCGCTCATCGGCCGCATGCCTTTTTCGATCACAGCCTGCAGGCTCTCGTAACCTTCTTTATTGATCCCCGCATTGATCGGAAAATATTGCGGGGGTGCAGTAAGCCCATCGGTCACTGCAGTAATAAAAGCTTCTTTGGTCTGCGGCTGTAGTGCATAGTTGGTCTGCTTCTGTTCACCGAGGGTGCTGTAGGTTTCGGCTCCCAGGTTCTTGCCGCAACTGCTCCCGGCGCCATGTGCCGGGTAAATAATGATATCATCCGCGAGCGGCAATATCTTTTTCTGCAGGCTGTCGTACAGCATACCCGCCAGCTCATTGGTATTGATCTCCGCTGTGTTTTGCGAAAGATCCGGTCGGCCCACATCGCCTACAAACAAAGTATCTCCGGTAAACAATGCGTGGTCTTTACCCTGTTCATCCTTCAGCAGATAACAGCTGCTTTCAACGGTATGGCCGGGTGTGTGCAGCACTTCCATGGTAACCTTACCTATGGAAAATACTTCACTATCCTTTGCTACATGTACGGGAAATTTGGTAACGGTACCGGGGCCATAGACTATCGCCGCGCCGGTAGCAGCGGCAAGATCGAGATGGCCGCTCACGAAATCGGCATGGAAATGCGTTTCAAAAATATATTTGATCACCGCTTTTCTTTCGGCTGCCAGGTCGAGGTAGGCTTCAATATCACGCAACGGGTCTATTACTGCGGCAATACCTTCGCTTTCAACATAATACGCCGCTTCACTGATACAGCCCGTATAAAGTTGCTGTATAAACATGCTTGTGATTTAGTGAGCAAAGATAACGAACAATCGCAAGATGGTTATCCTACAAGGGATTCCACGAACTGCACCACTTCGCCCAGCCTGGCATAATTAACGGAATAGAAAATAAACTTGCCATCACGCGTAGTGGTAACGATACCTGCCCTGCGGAGGATGGCGAGATGCTGTGAGGCAACAGACTGCTCGAGACGTAGCTTTACATATATCTCGGTTACCGTCATTTTCTGATGCTCATCCAGCAGCTTGATGATCTGCTGCCGCAGTTTGTGGTTGATGGACCGTAAGATGAGTGATGCCTTTTTCGTATGCAGAAAATCGACCTTTATCTGGGCCTTGCCGTTTAAAAGAACCACTGATTGCAAAGACTGGGTCATACAATAAAAGTTGAATAGGGGGGGGTGAACTTAACATTGTGACCACCTAAAGATACTACAGTTTTGCAGTCATAGTATAAATTTTCTGTATGCTTTTTACTTATGAGGGGATTTTATTTTGGCATGCGTAAAAAATTCCTTCACATACAAAGGTTCACTGTACGCGAGGTCTGTGAAACGGTTTGATTGATAGGCGGTTAAAGCCCTGGCGGCCAGGTGCCCCGCAGTATGTGTGTGTGCGGGGAATTGTGCGTGGGGATGTGTGATTACCTGCCCCAGCTTGTCTGCACCGCTGCCGCAGAAAAATACAGGCCCTTTTTCCAGCTCGGTAAAGAACGATTTTTCATCGATGATCAGTGCCCGCGGCGCGATGATCTCGTTAAGGGCAGCATCATAGGTGGCAGTAAATACTTCCATCCTGCGTGCATCTATCAGCGGGCAGACCAGTGCATCATGCAATGATGCTGATGGCACTGCAGTAATGATTCCCTGTGCCATTACTTCCAGCGTGCCCACCTGTATCAGTGGCTTCTGCAATGCATAGCAAATACCTTTTGCGGTAGCCATGCCTACGCGCAGTCCCGTATAACTTCCCGGCCCTGCCGTTACCGCCACAGCATCTATGGAGGACAATTTCATGGAAAGCTGCTCGCAAAGCGCCCGGATAGCCGGCTGTATAAATGATGCATGGTTTTTCTGGTCCGTACTTTCCGTTATGCCCAATACAGTATCGCCGCTGCTGATGCATACGCCTGCATAATCTGTGGCAGTATCTATATTCAGTATCAGCGGCATCAGGAAACAGGTTTATGTGCAGTGGTGTGTTGGTTCAGTTCCTGCTCCAGTGCAGGTGCTATATCATACCGCGCATCATCCTGCTGAAGTCTTAGCAGCAGTGCATGAATACGGGCAAGCCCGATCTTCTCACTCCATTCAAAAGGGCCGTAAGGATAATTGGTACCCAGCTTCATAGCAGTATCGATATCCTGCCTGCTGCTCAGTTCTTCACCCAGCCCGAAATAAGCTTCATTGATGATCATGCTGATGATCCTTGCAGCGATCAGTCCGGGTGTGTCAGGCGCCGCCTGGTATTTCCATTGCAATGCATCCAGTATTTTTTTTCCCTCTGCAAGAGCGGCTTCTGTTCCTGCTATCTCCATAATATCTCTCTGTAAAAATCCCGGCCATGCATTGATGCGGATCATATTCGCTTCCAGCGCCGCAGAAGTATCCAGCACGGCATGCACAAAAACAGGCCTGTTGCCTGTATTCCGGAAGAAAGCCCCCTTCTCTTCATACAAAAGATCAAAATAAGCATCGGCATCTGCTATCCCGGCATCCTGATCACCGGCCCAACAGATGGTTACCCCTTCCCGCAATGGCTTCACAGCCAGCTCCCGCTGCTGCTCTTCCCGTCCTATAATAACGATGCGCATAGCGCGAAGGTAAGTGAGTGACGTGAGTTGGCGTGAGTTATCGTGAATTGTCGTGAGATTTGAGGAGTAGGCATTGGCCTCACGCTACTCACGATAACTCACGCTAACTCACGCTAACTCACGTATCTTTATCCCTCAAATCCTTCTATGCCAAAGCAGATCATCAACACCGAAAAGGCCCCTGCCCCGATAGGGCCGTATAACCAGGCGGTAAAAGCCAACGGGTTTGTTTTTATCAGCGGCCAGGTGGCTATTATCCCCGAAACAGGTGAGCTCGAACAGGGTAGCCTGCAGGCCGAAACACACCAGGTAATGAA
>DASVLZ010000068.1:0-7928 GCA_036384615.1 Sediminibacterium sp. | reverse complement strand
TTATCGGCATGTCGGGCTCGGGCTTTGCGCTGGGGCTGGCCATTTCCAGTTATGAATGGATGGCAGCTGCCACACTCATCATCGTTGCCGTGTTCATGATACCGGTATATCTCCGGAATCGTATCTATACCATGCCGCAATTCCTCTCGGTAAGATATAATGATACGGTCAGCACCATACTGGCCGCTTTCTGGTTACTGGTATATGTATTTGTGAACCTTACTTCCATCATCTATCTCGGCTCACTGGGCATCTCCGCCATCAGCCCGGTGAGTTTTGAATGGTCTGTAATCGGTCTCACCATCTTTTCCCTCATAGTAACCCTCGGCGGCATGAAGGTGATCGGGTATACGGATGTGGTGCAGGTGCTGGTATTGCTGGTGGGCGGACTGATCACTACTTACCTCGCACTTACCCTCTTATCTGAACATGCCGGTTTTGGGAAGGATATCTGGAAGGGCATGGGCATATTACGGAAAGAAGCTCCTGAACATTTTCATATGATATTCGATAAGTCCAGCCCGCACTATAAAGAGCTGCCGGGCATATCTGTACTGATAGGGGGCATGCTGGTGAATAACCTGGCTTACTGGGGATGTAACCAGTACATCGTGCAGCGCACACTGGGCGCCGATCTGCGCACTGCAAGAAAAGGCATACTGTTTGCCGCTTTCCTGAAACTGCTCATACCCGTAATAGCGGTATTGCCGGGGATCGTGATGTATGTATTGCATAAGGATGGCATGTTCCGGAATGAAATGGCAGATATGGCCGGCATGGTAAAACCCGACCGCGCCTATCCCACGCTCATGAACCTGTTGCCGGCGGGGTTAAAAGGTGTTGCCTTTGCCGCACTTACCGCAGCCATCGTTGCCTCGCTGGCAGGAAAGGCCAACAGCATTTCCACGATCTTCTCACTCGATATTTACCGGAAATACATACGCAAAGACGCCTCGGAAACCAGAACGGTACGCGTGGGAAGATGGGCCGTGGTGGCAGCAATGGTGCTGGCTGCACTGGTAGCTCCTTCACTCCGTTCCCTCGACCAGGCATACCAGTTCATACAGGAATATGTGGGCTTTCTTTCGCCCGGGGTATTGGCTATATTCTTGTTGGGTATGTTCTGGAAACCCGCTACTGCCACGGCTGCGCTTACAGGCGCCATTATCACCATACCTGTTTCCGTGGTACTCAAATTCCTGCCGCAATGGACCCATGGCATGTTCCCCGACTATCCTTTTCTCGACAGGATGACGATCACTTTTTTTGTGGTGGCGCTTACCATGATCCTGATCAGCCTTGCCAAACCTGCCCGGCAGCCTGAGGGAGAGGGTATAGAGGTAAATACATCCTGGTTCAGGGTATCACCCGGCTTCCTGGTATTGTCGGTAATTATCTGCGGTATACTGGCGGCATTGTATACAGTCTATTGGTAGGATATTTTCGCGTCCTGCGCCGCTGCCTGCGGGAGATGCAGGTATCAGGGTTAGCGGAGTTCTTCAAATACGCCTGTCAGCTTGTTCTTGCGTACATTATCCCAGTTAAACCAGCGGCCGTTCATGGCAACATACACGCCGGGAGGCAGTGTTTGTACAAATGCAAGCGCACCGCCGAGATTGAACAGCCCGTCCGAGCTGCCGAATTTGATGGGGATCATGGCGCCGGTAAGTACGATGGTCTTATTGGGTACCTTTTCTGCCAGTATCCTTGCCGTTACAGACATGGTATCCGTGCCATGCGTGATCACGATCCTGTCTTCTTCGCAGTGATTGCACTGGTGTACGATCAGCTCACGGTCTTCATCGGTCATTTCAAGACTGTCGATCATCATCAGTGTCCTGATCTGTATATCCAAACGGCAGCGCCCCTTGGTCAGCAGTTCCTGCATATGGGTATCCTTGAAATACAATTCCCCGTTCAGTTCATTGTATTCTTTGTCAAATGTGCCGCCGGTAATGAAAATACGTATCATGGTGCCTGCCGTGTTTATGCCAAAGTTATCCGTAAACGCAGAACAGGAAATGCATTCCGCGAATTATTGATAAGATTTGATAAAACGGGGAGGTTTCTGTGGTAAATATGCTACAATCGGAATTTTTTTTAGAAATCATTTCAAACAACCGCTCCTGGCATGTTATTTTCTATATCCGGGCAAAAGACTGCCAATGCCCAACACCTATGAAATGCCCCTTACAGAAACGGGAACCGCAGCTCCCGGAGCATCTGTGTTCTCCGTCCGTTTTGCTTTTGCAGGCACTATATACCAGGCGGATGTGGTGCGTAAGGATGCCACGGTAATGGAATACCATGTTTCCAACCTGCGCCCTTCAGTACCTTACCTGCCTGAGCCATTCATCGTGGCATCCAACCTGCGGCGCGACCTGTTCGATTTCCCCGTTAATGAAGAATATTATCCCGCCGGTTTCGGAAAATCCATCGTGGCAGCTATTGAAACCGCCTGCGAGGCAAAGGGTGTACCTGTGTTTTGACAGAAAGAGTTCATCAGCAGAGATTACTTACTTTAGTTATCTTAACAGGTAGCTATGTTTGATATCTGCTGCATAGGACATATTACATCAGACAGGATCGTTACGCCAGGCTCCGAAGTGTATATGCCGGGCGGGACTGCTTATTATTTTTCACATGCCGTGCGCAATATGGGCCTGCGTTACCTGCTGGTTACTGCGCTGGCTGATGCGGACAAATCGTATGTACAGGGTCTGCAGCAACTGGGTATAGAACTGGTTTCGCTGCCCAGCAGGCATACCGTCTGTTTCGAGAATATCTATTCCCTGGACCAGGACCATCGTATTCAGAAAGTATCGAGTAAGGCAGATCCCTTTCTGCCGGAATATTTTTCGGAGATACATGCATCTGTTTTTCATCTTGGCACATTATTGGCTGATGATATGCCGCCGCAGCTCATCACTGCACTGGCTTCCCGCGCCGAAATTTCACTGGATGTGCAGGGATTACTGCGTACAGTGGTGGATGGCCGGGTAGAGCCGGCAGACTGGCCTGGTAAAGCGGGCTTACTGCCTTGTATCAGTTACCTGAAAGCCAATGAAGAAGAAGCCGAAGTGCTCACGGGCAGTACAGACCCTTATAAAAGCGCACGCCTGCTCGCAGAGCAGGGTGTTAAGGAAGTGATACTTACCCTTGGCAGCAAAGGCTCTCTGGTATACAGTAACGGTGTATTCCATACCATACCCGCATATCCGCCCGTATCTGTTGTGGATGCTACCGGTTGCGGCGACACGTATATGGCCGGCTACCTGGCGCAGAGAAAACGGGGTGCAGGTATTTCTGAAGCAGGAAGGTTTGCCGCTGCCATGGCTACTATCAAGATCCAATCATCCGGCCCTTTTTCAGCTCCCGTTGCAGAAGCGGAAAAATGGCTTCATGGCACTACACCATAAACACATCATACCATGAAAAGGCTTCTGTGGATCTTTTGCCTGCTGCTTGTAACAAGCGCTGGCTTTAGCCAGAACGATACCACGTTTACCAATCCACTCTTACCCTCCGGCGCCGATCCCTGGTGCATGTATAAGGATGGGTAATATTATTACACACATACCACCGGCAGGAATATAACCATATGGAAAACCCGGTCGATAGCGCAACTGAATACAGCCGAAAAGAAAGTAGTATTCACCCCGCCGCCATCAGGTCCTTATTCAAAAGAAGTGTGGGCGCCTGAAATACATTTCCTGCAAAACAAATGGTATATCTATTTTGCCGCCGACAGCGGCAACAACAACGGCCATCGTTTATGGGTGCTCGAAAACGATGCATCCGATCCGCTCGGCGGTAAATGGATCATGAAAGGGAAACTGGTTACACCAGATGATAAATGGGCGATAGACGGTTCTGTTTTTGAATACCGGGGAAAAGGGTATCTGGTCTGGTCGGGGTGGGAAGGAGATGAGAACGGCCAGCAGAATATTTATATCGCTGCGATGAGCAATCCCTGGACGGTACAGGGCAAACGCGTAAAGATATCCAGTCCCGAACTGCCCTGGGAAATGCATGGCGATCTCCACGATAAAAATAACCCGCCGCATGTAAATGTGAATGAAGGGCCTGAAGTGCTGGTAAAGGACAACAAATTATTCCTGGTATATTCTGCGAGCGGCTGCTGGACTGATTTTTACGCACTCGGCATGCTTACAGCACAGGCAGGTGCCGACCTTATGGACCCGGCTTCCTGGAAAAAATCACCGGAGCCTGTATTCAAACAATCGAAAGAGAATAGTGTATATGCACCCGGGCATAATTCCTTCTTCACATCACCTGATGGAAAAGAGAACTGGATACTATACCATGCCAACAGCCAGCCCGACCAGGGATGCGGAGGCCACCGCTCTCCCCGTGCGCAGCCCTTTGGCTGGACGAAAGACGGCATACCCTATTTTGGTATACCGGTAAAGGAAGGCGAGAAGATAAAAACGCCGGGAGTGCTCATAGCGCATTGATCCATCTCCTGAACTCCACTGCATTTTCCTGGCTTACGATAATATCTTCGTTAACAGGCAGTGTGAGCTCGAGCTGAATCTTGATCTTGTCGTATGCCCGGTACGATTTAATGAAATTGATGTTGACGATATACTTCCTGTTGGCACGGTAGAATTTTTTGGGATCGAGTTCTTCTTCCAGCTCTTTCAGGTTCTTATCAACCAGGTATTTCCTGCCTTCTTTCGTTACCAGGAAACTGATCTTCTGTTCGGTAAAAAAATAAGCCACTTCATCCAGTGGTATGCTCTGGAACTCGATTCCTTTTTTTACAACAATGCGCGTTTTGCGCGTTCCTTCCCTGCCCGAAAACAGGTCGGCCAGGTGTTCGTAATTATGGAGGAAATGGTTTTGCAGGTTCTTGTATTTATTGATGGCCTTGGATAATTCCTTTTCATCTATCGGCTTCAGCAGGTATTCAATGCCGCTGTGTTCAAATGCCTGCACCATATAATGATCGTATGCAGTGATGAAAATAACCGGCACCCTGATCTGTACCTTGTCAAAAATGCTGAAGGAGATACCATCTTTCAGCTGTATATCCATAAATATGAGATCGGGAGGAGGGTTCTCTGTAAGCCAGTTAATGGAATCTTCCACGGTTTCCATCGCGGCAAGAATGGTTACAGGCTCCTGGGTAAGCCTGATCAGCTGCAGCAGGTTGTCGAGGGCTATTTTTTCGTCTTCAATAATAAGGGCGCGTATCATACGGTATCAGGATTTTAAAATGGGCAGCAATACAGTGAACAGCTGGGGGTTTTGTACGATGGTAATATTCCGGTTCACGATCAGGCTGTAGCGTTCATTCAGGTTGGATAGCCCGATGCGCGAAGAGATGATATCAAATTTCTTTGGGTTCTTGGCATTCACAACACTGATTTCATTCTCACCGATGCTGATCTCTATCGAGAGGGGCAGTTTTTCCGAAAAATGATTGTGCTTGATCGCGTTTTCGATCAGTGCCTGGAGAGATAGCGGCGGGATAAGGCAATCACCCGTAATGATATCATCCATACTTATCTTCATGCTCAGCCCGGTCTGGTAACGTATTTTGAGCAGGTAAAAATAATTGCTCGCGAACTCGATCTCTTCTTTTAAGGCAACTACATCCTTTTCTTTATTCAATAATATATACCTGTATACCTTGGCAAGGGTATCGTTAAACAGCTTCGCCTTTACCGGGTCGTTGGTGATCAGGTAAGAAAGGGTATTGAGTGAGTTGAAGATAAAATGCGGGTCTATCTGGCTTTTCAAAGCATCCAGCTGCGCCTGTACCTTCAGTTTCTCGCTTCTTTCCATATATACGATATCGGATTCACGCTCCTTGTTCAGGTAAACGATCTCATAAATGCTGCTGATCAGTATGCTGATAGTGATCATGATCAGTTGTGAGGAGAACAGCAGCCGCGGATCTGTTGCCCCTTCTTTGATATACCGGTTCCAGGCCCATAGGCAGATAAATGAAATGCCGCCGCTGATCAGGCAGGTAAGGGCATATCGCAACGGCAGCCGGTATCGTATTTTCCGGATCACGGATAGCCGTTTTCTTACGAGGAAATGACCGTATGCATTGCCATTCCAGAGGCAGAACGAGATGATGAAAAAACAGAGATAGTCGAGCCAGCGCTGGTTATCTCCCTGATATACTTTAGCAAAACCTGATAAATGATAGACCGCTATCCCGATAAGCGGGATGCCGGTCCATTTGAAAATTCCATCTTTGATTTTTTGGGTTCCAGCCTCCATTTTGCGCAGTTGAGTCAGTATTCAGGAAACGTAAAGCGCTCGAAAGTTCGAAAGCGCTCTTCAATGTTTTTTGCCGTTCAAATAATTTCACACATATTTTTCTATCGCAAACTGTCACGGATTTGTCTGTTGTGCAAAGCCATTCCCTCTTCTATCGTCCTGTAAAAACCATCAGTAGCAGTTTTGCGGGGTTGGATGTGTAAAATTCATGCTTCAGTCTTTTTATCTCATCCGTTGTTACAGATACAAGTCATTTTGTTGTCTTTTTCAATTACTGTTTATACACAGTGAGACTTTTTATTACTAAAAACAAAACAACACTATGAGACAACTTGCAATGTTTGTCGCGTGCATATTGCTGGCATCCGGTCAGCTGTTTGCACAGACCCGGACCATAACCGGAAAGGTTGTGGATGAAAAGGGCGCACCGGTGGCCAATGCCTCTGTGGTGGTCAAAGGAACCACTACAGGCACCAATACTGATAATGACGGAAATTTCTCGATTTCTGTTGCATCTGCGGCAAAAACACTGGTAATATCTTCTCTTAACTTCCAGCAGTCAGAAGTAAGTATAACCAACAGGAATGCAGTATCGGTAACCCTCAAACCTGTAACCGCCAACCTGGATGATGTAGTGGTGATTGCATACGGTACACAAAGCCGGGTACGTACCACGGGCGCTTCCACCAAGATCAGCGGCAATGAATTTAAGAGCGTGCCCATTACTTCCATAGATGCCATGCTGCAGGGAAAGGCGGCAGGCTTACAATCGGTAGCAGCTTCCGGGCAGCCCGGTGCCCTTACACAGATACGCATACGCGGTATCGGCTCCATTTCGGCCAGCAGCGCACCGCTGTTCATCATCGATGGTATTCCCGTAGTTACCGGCGATGCATCGCAGATACTCACCAGCAGCAACCTGCTGGCAGGACTGAACCCTGATGATATTGAAGACCTCACGGTGCTGAAAGATGCCGCCGCCACTTCCATCTACGGATCCAGGGCTGCCAATGGCGTGGTATTGATCACTACAAAAAGCGGTAAGTCTGGTAAGGCCAAATACAGTGTTTCATCAGAAATAGGCAGTAATGATGTTGCGTATTTCCCCGATGTGGCAAAACCCCTCGGCCATGACCAGTACAAGGCATTGTCTACAGACGGTATCTTCAACGCAGGTGGTAACCAGGCTGATGTGGATGCCATACTTGCTCAATACGGTTTTAATTCAACCGCCAACTATAACTGGCTCGACCTGATCCAGAGAAAAGGTGTGCAACAGCAGGCAAATATTTCCGTGTCAGGAGGCAATTCCGGCAGTACCTATTATTTATCCGGCGGGTATTTCAAACAGCAGTCGCCTGTTATCGGTTCCGATTTCAGGCGCTATTCTTCCACGCTGAAAGGAACTTTAAAAGCATCTGAGAAACTGAGCTTCAGCGCAGGGGCTACGATAAGCAGCTTTAAACAAACAGGTGAATCCGAAGGCAGCAGTTTCCGCAACCCGATCATTGCCGCACTGGCGCTGAGGCCTTCACAGGAAGTGTATAAGGCTGATGGCAGCTACGAATGGGACAGGTCTATCTACGAACAGATCTTTAACCCGCTGGCCATTAATAAATATGACCGTAAGGTGAATAATACGAGTAAGATACTCGGTAATGTGGATT
>DASVLZ010000067.1:0-8656 GCA_036384615.1 Sediminibacterium sp. | reverse complement strand
TTTTTTCCATTGGGGTAATGCATCAGTGAAAAGCAGCCTATACAAAAATTTTGCAGTAACCACAGATGCGAGCGGGAATACCACGAAAATATAGTGCGGCAACTGCGCCTGGCTGCGCGCCAGGATACAATAAGTGATAATAAAACCACCTGCCGTAATCCATTCTTCCCCGGGTTGCAGACGGAATTTTTTCTTTACCAGGGCGATGATCTCCAGCACCAGTGCCGGCAGGAAGAATAATATCCAGGGAAGAAAACTCCAGAACATATTTTCCAGCAGGAAAGTAAAATGATTCATTTCATTGAACACATTTTCTCCTGTATACCTGCCGAAGCTCTGCGTCCAGTAATAAAAGCGGAGGCCCGAATGGATTGGCACGCCATTGATCATTTTGCCCGGGTGCATATCAAATTGCTGGTACAATCCTATGCTCATGGGTACCAGCAGTACCGCCATCACCACAAGCCCCAGGATATATTCCCGGCGGAACAGCTGTTTCCATTCGCGGCGCAATATAAAATGCGGCACAAAAGAAAAGGCAGGTACCATCAGCGCTATGGGGCCTTTCGTCATCATACCTCCTGCAATGGCAATGAATGCCGCAAAAAAATATTTCCATCTACCTGTTCCGTACCAGGCGGCCATCTGCCATAAGCTGAAAGCAACCCAGCCCATGAGCATGGTATCGCAGCGCACATCATGGGTAATGAGGAACATGGCCTGGCAGGATGCCAGTACTATGGCGCTCAGCTGCGCGATCTCTTTGCAGTAAAACAATGCGGCGAGGCGATAGGTACTGTAAATGGCCAGCAGGGCAAATAGTACGGATGGCAGGCGGTACGACCAGTCATGCACACCCAGCAGTTTCATACTGATGGCCGAGAGCCAAAAAAGCATCGGCGGTTTATCGAGGTAATCATGGCCCAGGTCGAACACCTGCAGCCAGCTTCCGTTCTCCAGCATTTCGCGGCTGATGGATGCGTATTGCGATGCATCGATATCCATCAGCGGTACCATGAACATACCGGCGATGTATACGGCAACACATAACAAAAGCACAGTGCGGAAAGAACGTTGGGAGATCATAGCTGTTGAAATAAATTATTGTTTTGCCTCCAGGGGCACCATGTCACCAAAATGCCGCAGGTATACGGATGAGGTAATCCACCCTGCCAGGCAGCCCAGCAATGCCCCGCAAAAAATATCGAGCGGGTAATGCACGCCTACATACACCTGGCCATAGCTCACTGTTGCAGCCCAGAGCAGGAAGAGATAGCGCCATTTCCCGAATACCTGTTTCAGTGTGGCCGTAAGGAATACCGCAAAACCAAAATGATTGGCAGCATGGGATGAAGTGAAACTGAAACCGCCGGAACAATGGTTCAGCAATAAACGCATCTGTCCCGCCAGCGATTCATCCGCGCATGGCCTCACCCGCATGAATGTTTTCTTCACGAGGGTGCTGCTTAGCTGGTCGGTGAATACCAAAGTAATGATGATGAACAATAACCAGAACCAGAACCGCTTCCGGAAGTTGATCAATCCGAATACTACCAGGAACAGGTATAAAGGCACCCAGGCATTGGCCTCCCGCCACCAGGGCATGATACTGTCGAGAAAACCACAGGTCCATTCCGTGTTAACCTTCAGGAACAGCCATTTATCGATCTTCTCCAGCCATGGCCAGGGGAATTGGGTGAGTAGTGCCATGGGGTAAAGATAGTTGGGATTTGGGTGGGAAGTTGATTAGTTGACCAGTTGATTGGTTGACTAGTTGATTGGTGGGGGAAAAGAAAATTTTTTGTAGATTTGGTATATATGAAACCGGTACTGACCAGCTTTGTATGCCTGATATTTTTCTGCCTGGCCGGCCATGGCCAGTATGGCATAGGCCGCGATGGCAAGGTGTATGATGTTAATGGCAAAGTAATACCGACAGATACCGCGGTTAAAAAAATGCTGCGATCTAACCTTACTGGTACCCTTACTGGCGCAATGGTGGCCAGGGATACTGTTTTCCCTAAAAAATTACCCTACAATGGCATGCCCAATGCCATACAGTACGCGCCGCTTACCCCGGTATATAAAGGCAATAACGGTAAAGGATTTGATATATATGGTTCGCGTGTAGACAATATGCCCATGCTTATACCCGACAGCACCAACCGCGGCGGTATGCCCAATGCTTTCAAACCTGCTCCGGGCAATACCGGCGCTATTCGT
The DNA here is from genome assembly GCA_036384615.1 of Sediminibacterium sp. Classification (GTDB taxonomy): domain Bacteria; phylum Bacteroidota; class Bacteroidia; order Chitinophagales; family Chitinophagaceae; genus Sediminibacterium. The sequence goes on along the minus strand of DASVLZ010000067.1, from coordinate 6,433 downwards.
ATTATGCCCCGTGCCGAATCTATTCCTGGCCCCAACTCTTCGATTAAGCCAAAATAAAAATGCCGGCAGTATCCTGCCATGATTATTCTCTTTAAGGTGCTTTATTTCTTCCTGGCCACAATGATCATCCGCGGGGAATGGCGTATATCGTAATGTTCGAGGTCATAACCGCCAAACACTTCCTGTACCTGCATGCCCTGGTAGGAAAGCATATCTGTAAAATCGCCCAGTGAAAATTTGGCCACTCTTTCGGTGTACAGGTGTTTGGGGGTAGGATTGGCCTGGTCGGTTACCTGTATCTGTTTGAAGAAATGTTCTTCATCCTGCCATTTGCTGATCAGAAAATGCACATTCTCCACATCGCAGGTGGCAGAGCGCTGGAGGCGGTCTTCTTCATAATGCACATTCAGGTAGTCGATCACGAATATGCCCTGCTGCTTCAGGCTTTGCGCAATGGTGCGGATGGCATTATCGTGCTCGCGCCGCGTGCGGAAATAACCGAAACTGGTGAAAAAATTGAACGCATAATCAAAATAATTGATCCAGAACGGAAGCCGCATATCGTGCTGGTAGAAATGGAGGTTCCCGCTCTCGTATATTTTTGCCCTGGCAATGGAAGATGTGGAGAGATCGATCCCCGTTACATCAAACCCCATATCGGCCAGCACCTTTGCATGGCGCCCTTTACCGCAGGCAATATCGGCCATACGCGCTCCGGGTGATGGCTGCAGGTGACTGATCAGTGTGTCGATAAAACCCAATGCCTCCCCTTCATCCCTGTGCTGGTATAACAAATGATAATAATGCGAATCGAACCAATCTGTGAACCAGGATCTGGCGGGCATGATACAGTGTTAAGGGGGCAAAGGTAGGGAAGTGAAAGTCAAAGCAGTAAGCAATCTGCCCTCTGCAATCTGCCATCTGCAATTCCCAATATTCTCCTATGTTTGTGCCCCGAAAAATCCGTTATTATGTCTTTGATCAAGAGCATTTCCGGGATCCGGGGTACCATCGGCGGCAAGCCCGGCGATACCCTGAGCCCTATCGATACTGTCCGTTTTACTGCCGCTTTCGGCACCTGGCTGCTCTCGCAGTCTGCCAGCAAAAAGATCGTTATCGGCCGCGATGGCAGGATCAGCGGGGAAATGGTGCAGCGCCTCGTGGTCAGCACCCTGAATGCATTGGGGCTGGACGTAGTAGACCTCGGCCTCAGCACCACGCCTACCGTGGAAATGGCCGTTGCATCCGAAAAAGCCGCGGGAGGCATCATACTCACCGCCAGCCATAACCCCAAAGAATGGAATGCACTGAAACTGCTGAACGAAAAAGGCGAATTTATCAGTGCAGAGATCGGCGCCAGGGTACTGGAAATCGCAGCGAAAGATGATTATGTGTTTGCAGATGTTGACCACCTGGGCAGCTATACCGTTAATGATACCGCATTGCAACAGCATATAGATGCCGTACTGGCTTACCCGCTGGTGGATACGGCCGCTATTAAAAAAGCAAAATTCAGGGTTGTGGTGGATGCCATCAACAGTACCGGCGCCATTGCCGTGCCCCTGCTGCTGAAAGCCCTGGGCGTAAAAGAAATTACCGTACTCAACGAAGAAGTGAATGGCAGGTTTGCACATAACCCCGAGCCCCTTCCTGAAAACCTGCTGCAGTTATGCAATGAGGTTAACAAACAGAAAGCAGACCTCGGTATTGCCGTTGACCCCGATGTGGACCGCCTCTGTTTTGTTTGTGAGGATGGCAGCCTGTTCGGCGAGGAATATACGCTGGTAGCCGTGGCGGATTATGTGCTTGGCCAGCGCAAAGGCAATACGGTGAGCAATATGTCATCTACCCGCGCGCTGAAGGATATTACCCTTAAACATGGCGGCGAATACACACCCAGCGCCGTGGGCGAAGTGAATGTGGTGAATAAAATGAAAGCTGTGAATGCCGTGATAGGCGGCGAGGGCAATGGCGGCATTATCGTACCGGACCTGCATTATGGCCGCGATGCACTTATCGGCATCGCCCTGTTCCTGACACACCTGGCCAAACAAAAGAAAACAGCCAAACAACTGCGCGGCTCTTACCCTGATTATTTCATCAGCAAGAATAAAATAGAGCTGACGCCGGGTTTTGATATCCAGAAGATATTTGAACATATCCGTAAAAAATACGCCAAACACCCCATCAATACCGAGGACGGCCTGAAGATCGAATTCGATAATGACTGGGTACACCTGCGTACCAGCAATACCGAGCCCATCATCCGCATCTACGCAGAAAGCAATTTCGAAACCACCGCCGCCAATATCGCCAAACAGCTGATGAAGGATATCAGCGAAGCGATGTAGTGAGTAGTGAGTAGTGAGTAGAAAGTGCAGGTTCCCATTAGGTAACCTCTACTCACTACTCACCACTCACTACTCACCTTTGACTTTTCACCTTTGACTTTTGACTTCTTCCTTACCTTTGCCCCATGCAAAGGATTTATTTCGATAACGCTGCCACCACATCGCTGGACCCCGGGGTGCTGGAAGCTATGATGCCCTACCTGACCACCCAATTCGGTAACCCCTCTTCCATTTACAGCTATGGGCGTGAGAGCCGGCTGGCTGTTGAGAATGCGCGCAAGAGCGTAGCCAAAATACTCAATGCACACCCTGCCGAGATATTCTTTACCAGCGGCGGCACCGAAAGCAGCAATACCGCTATTACCGCGGCAGTGCGCGACCTGGGCTGCAAACATATCATCAGCTCCGTGATCGAACACCATGCCACCACGCATACAGTAGAGCATCTCTACCATACCGGCGAAGCGGCACTCAGCTATGTAAAACTACTCCCGAATGGGCATATCGATCTCGAAGACCTGGAAAGACTGCTTTCTGAAAGCGAGGAGAAATGCCTTGTAACACTGATGCATGCCAATAACGAGATCGGCAATATGCTCGATATACAGGCCGTTGGTGACCTTTGCAAACTATATAATGCGATCTTCCATAGCGATACCGTGCAAACCGTAGGCCATTTTCCCTTTGACCTGCGCAATACACCCGTGCATTTTATTACCGGCGCGGGACATAAGTTCCACGGCCCAAAAGGTGTGGGATTGCTCTACATCAATGAAAACGTAAAGATCAAACCCTTTGTACACGGCGGAAGCCAGGAAAGGAATATGCGCGCAGGCACCGAGAACCTCTACGGCATCGTAGGCTTTGCCAAAGCGCTGGAAATGGCCACCGGGAATTATGAGAACGACAGCGCTTATATCAAAGGGCTGAAAGTATATATGATGGAAAGGCTGAAGAAATCCATCAAAGGCGTATCCTTTAACGGCGACCCGCTTGGCAGAAGCCTCTACACTGTTTTGAGCGTAAGCTTTCCCAAAACAGAAAAGAGCGAGATGATCCTGTTCAACCTCGACATCAACCATATCTGCGCGAGCGGCGGCAGCGCCTGCACCAGCGGCGCGGACCAGGGCTCCCACGTTATCCGCGCCATCAATAACAACCCCAACCAGGTTACCGTGCGCTTCTCCTTCAGTAAGCACAATACAAAAGAAGAAGTGGATGCTGTGGTGGAGAAGCTGAAAGAACTCATATGAACTCTTCCTCATCCCCAACATCCTCCATCCCTCCCAGGTCCATCATACTGCCCATGAGGTCTTTGAATTCGATGCGGGCGCCGAGGATCTTTTTGCTGATGAGGGAATAGGATGAGAGGCCATGCAGTACAAACTCCATCAGCAGGGCATTCTCTTTTTCATTGGCATGCGGGAAATATTGTTTCACGAAACCGTAGAGCCCGTTCACCTGGTAAAGCGCAGCTATCTTGTCTGCATCTTTCATGTCTAACATCAGGTCGAGGTGGTTGCCCTGGTCGAACCAGCGGGTGATGGCCTTGTAGGGACTTTCCGGCTCTTTTTCTTCCACGGAACGTTTACCCGCACTCCTTCTTTTCTTGAAAGAATCAGGGTCGGGAAAATATTGTACAAAGAGTGAGCGGATGGATTTGTCGAGCAGGTTTACCGCTACCTGGTAGGGTCCTTCCTGCTCTCCTTCATATACCAGCTCTATCTTACCTGTGATAGCGGGTATGATGCCGGAGAGATCGCTGATCCATACCTGTGTCTGCTTTTCGTTATGGATGATCGCGCGGCGTTCTGCACTGCTCATGGCATTCTCAAATGCTGCGATGGTGAGGCGTGCGCTCACACCGCTTTTCTTATCCACGTATTCATTGCTCCTTGCTTCAAACGCCACCTGTTCTATCAGTCTTTTTACAAGATCGCTCACAGTCACTTTTTCTTTCTGTGCATCCGGTATCTCCGCCTCCTGTTCGGTGATGGCGAGAGAGGTATCGATGTCTTTGGGATAGTGTGTGAGTATCTGGCTTTCGATACGGTCTTTCAACGGCGTAACAATGCTGCCGCGATTGGTATAATCTTCCGGGTTGGCGGTAAATACAAATAATATATCCAGGGGCATACGCAGCTTAAAGCCGCGTATCTGTATATCGCCTTCCTGCAATATGTTGAACAGGGCTACCTGTATGCGCGCCTGCAGGTCGGGCAGCTCATTGATCACAAAAATGCCGCGGTTGCTGCGGGGGATGATGCCGTAGTGGATCACCTTCTCATCTGCAAAGCTCAGCTTCAGGTTCGCCGCCTTGATAGGATCGATATCGCCGATCAGGTCTGCCACGCTTACATCAGGTGTAGCCAGTTTCTCCCCGTACCGCTCCGTGCGGTGAAGCCATTGAATAGGCGTTTCATCGCCATGCTCTGCTATCTGGTCTTTTGCAAATTTGCTTAGCGGCTGCAGTGGGTCGTCATTTACCTCGCTGCCGGCAACCACAGGTATGTATTCGTCCAGCAGGTCAACCATCTGCCGAGCCATCCTTGTTTTCGCCTGGCCGCGCAAACCGAGGAAGAGAATATTATGGCGGCTCAGCAATGCCCGTTCCGTATCCGGTATCACCGTATCCTCGTATCCCAGGATACCCGTAAAAGGGTTCTCCCTGTTCCGTATACTGCCGACCAGGTTCTCCCTGATCTCTTCCTTAACTGTTCTGCTCCTGTATTTGCTTTGCTTAAGCTGTCCGAGTGTTTTGATATGTTGAATGTTCATAGAAGTGGTTGTGAGAGGTGAGAGGTGAGTAGTGAGTAGTGAGTAGTTACTCACTATTCACCACTCACTACTCACCAGTTAATACACTGTTTTTCTTTTGCCGCTTTCGAAGTCGCGGAAGATGAAGGCGCCGAGTTTGTCGAGGGAGGCAAAGAATGCTTTGCCGTTGTTCATCTCCGTAAATTCCTGTACAAAGCTCTGCAGGTATGGGTCTGATGCGATCATGAAAGTAGTGATGGGTATCTTCAGTTTTTTACATTGTGCTGCCAGGTTAATACAGCGGTTCACCACTTTACGGTCGAGGCCAAAACTGTTCTTGTAATATTTTTTGCCGATCTTCAAACAGGTCTGCTTGCCATCCGTGATCATGAATATCTGCTTGTTCGGGTTCTTTCTCCTGCGCAGCAGGTCCATGGCCAGCTCCAGTCCCGCCACCGTATTGGTATGGTACGGCCCCACCTGCAGGTAAGGCAGGTCTTTGATCTCAATACTCCAGGCATCATTGCCAAAGACCACAATGTCCAGCGTGTCTTTGGGATATTTGGTGGTGATGAGTTCACTTAGCGCCATCGCCACTTTTTTTGCCGGGGTGATCCTGTCTTCGCCGTACAGTATCATCGAATGCGAGATATCTATCATCAGCACAGTGGAAGTCTGTGTCTTGAAATCGCTTTCCCTGATCTGCAGGTCGTCTTCCTGCATGGTAAAGCTCTCCACACCGTGATTGATCTGCGCATTGCGGATACTCTCAGTAAAATCTATCTGCTCCAGCATATCACCAAACTGGAAGGGGCGTGTATCCGGGTTAACCTCATCACCCTGCCCGGGTTTGAAGGTCTGGTGGTTGCCCTGCTTTGATTTCTTCAGCTTGCCGAATATCTCCTCGAGGCTTCTTTTGCGGATAGCCTGCTCCGATTTGCCGGTGATGGAAAAACTGCCGTCTGCGGGATTCTCCTGCAGGTAGCCGTTCTGCTTCAGGTCCTCTATAAAATCGCCCATGCCATATGCATCATCGGTAATATGGTATTGCCTGTCGAGCTGGTTCAGCCAGTCCAATGCCTCTGCCGCATCGCCATTGGTGTAGGTAAGTAATTGCGTGAAGATATCCAGCAACTGCTCAAACTTGCTTTTGCCGTTCTCGTTGGGATCAAAATGTACAAACCTGTGACCGATCATCCTCTAATCTACAAAAAAGTGGTTTACAGCCTGCAGATCGCCAGGCTGGCAGGAATTTGTAGTATCCCTTCCTTACAGCGAATAACATACCGGGATGCATATGCTGACAAAAATTCCGCATAATAATA
>DASVLZ010000066.1:0-6280 GCA_036384615.1 Sediminibacterium sp. | reverse complement strand
ACAGGCTGTGGGAGTGGAGTCATTATACAAAAGATCGATCATGGCCTCTTTTCACGGCCTCTGGAGCATGGCGGGCTTTGCCGGCGCCGCCATCGGCAGCGGAATGGTCATGCTGAATATAGCACCGCCATATCATTTCATCATCATCTTTGCGGCATGCGCTGCATTGGTCATGGCTATGCAGAAACATACCCTGCAGCAGGATGGCGGAGAACCGGGCCAGCCGGTATTCCGTAAACCTGATGCAGCTTTGCTGAAACTGGGCCTGGTTGCTTTCTGCTGTATGGCCTGTGAGGGTACTATGTTCGACTGGAGCGGTATATATTTTCAATACGAAGTGCATGCGCCCAGGCAGCTCATTACATTGGGTTATGCAGTGTTCATGGCTACTATGGCCACCGGACGTTTTGCAGGTGATACCATGGCAACGCGTATCGGCAAGAAAAAACTGCTGCAGGCAAGCGGTGTGGTGATCATGGTGGGATTGCTGACCGCCGTTCTGTTTCCTTCTCTTGTTCCGGCTACCATAGGTTTCCTGTTAGTGGGACTTGGCGTGTCTTCTGTAGTGCCATTGGTATACAGTACCGCAGGTAAATCCGGAAAACTATCCCCGGGAGTGGCGCTCGCTGCCGTATCTACTATTGGCTTCCTGGGTTTCCTGATCGGCCCGCCGGTTATCGGTTTTATTGCCGAAGCATTCAGCCTGCGCTGGTCGTTCACGCTGATCGCTTTACTGGGATTGGGAACCACAGTGCTGGCTTCCATGATCAGGTGGGAGTGATTTTTTCCTGTAGCTGTAACCTTATCCGCCTCCGCATCGTTTTACCGCACGCCTGCCATCCTTCCATCGCGTTTCGTTAATATTTTCTAAAAAGCATACAACTGTTCGTAAAAAAGAAAATCTGGTAACAGAATTGAATAAGGTTGGTCAAAGACATCGATCACCTAAAACCAATTGTATGAAAAGAATGTTACCCTACTTATTTGTGATACCTGTTTTACTGTTCGCCGGTTGTAAAAAAGGTATATGGGTTGCCGACAGGCCATTCGGCGTTTCCGATATTACCGGCAGGTGGTACCTGGCCGAAGCAGCACAGAACAGCGGAGGTGGATGGAGGTATATGAATACAGGTCTTGAAAAAGGCACATTCTCCTTTTATGGCAATGGCGCTGCACGGTATGAAGATGGGTATAATATTATGACAGGCACCTGGGACATCTTCTCCCTCTCAGACGGCTATTACGACCGTTACGGCGATTATTACCACGATACCCACCAGGCTTTCAGGGTACGGGTGTATGATTCCTATACCAATAATTCTGTTGAGTTGTATTTCGATAATATAGTCACTGTTGGCTCCAGCCTGATAGGCACCAGCTACAACGGTGGTACGATCAGCCGCTATGTGTTTGACAGGGATTATTGAGGACGCGTATACAGTCCATCTCCGCCGGGAGTGAAACTGAGGATCAGGAGAATGGATGATACCAGCCCCCACTGACCGGCAGTTGCGATTTTGCTGCTGCCGGTTTGTTTATGATCGTTGTTCGTTGGGTACTGATCTCCTGTTCCTGTTGTACCTGTTGTAATGCCTGTGCTGTAAGCAGGAAATGATTTTCCTGCCTGTGCCGATGTATCTGCATGGTGGTACTGTGCTGCAGGATACACCACGGTTTCATTTTTTATTTCTGAGGCGAACAGCCATATGATAGCTGCACCTCCCAATATCGTCAGAACGATGGGTTTCATTTTGATAAGCATAAGTCGGTATGTAAAAAGATGCGTTCTGTTCCTTGCCGCCGCTGGCGGATACCTGCAGATAAGAGGCTGACTGGCCATACTTGTCCTGTGTATACCGGGGTATACAGGTGCTATGGTCTAATGCCGTGTTGATCTTGCGGGATGAAGGAACGGTCAGGGCTGGATTCCCGGCGGCTTGATATGCTGGCGAAACCGGATAAGCAGGAATTCCAATAAGAGGTGCATATTACATGGGAGCGAGGCTCCATTTACTTTGATAGCATAAAGATATAGGCAGGCGCCTCATACACGGAAGGGAATCCGGGCCAAGCGGGACTTGCACTCATATAATTGGTAAAGTACCTGTGATGAACGGAAAAATGACCGGATTTCCGGCAATATTGCTACATGGTTTCAAATTTATTCCCTTACATGGTTTCATTTTCCGTTCTGTGTTTCAGTCTCCAATAGAGATAGTAATAAGCCAGCGGAAGCAATCCTAATATGAACGGGATCAGTGCGAGGTGTTTGTAAGTGATCTCGCCGTATACCGGCAGGAAATCAAAATGCAGGAATTCGCTGATCATCCAGTAAGAGTTGGCGCTGATCCATAATGCAACGGCAAGGTTATGGCAGAGTTCCGACATCATTTGCCGCGTTCTCCAGGCGATCACGATAGCAATGATCAGGGTGGGAAAGATCATGGCTATACCCAGCGGCTTCAGTATCATACACCATGCAATATCCTTGAACAGCCAGAATACAATATGCAGGTTCTCCATCTTCCGGTAACGGAGGGGGATGGAGTATTGGGAAGAAGAAGGCATGGAGAATTAATAATTAAGAATTAATAATTAAGAATTGGGAGTTTTTCCATCTGCAACTGGCAATCTGCCATCTGCAATTTACTGTTTGCTTAAGATACGCGAAAACCTTTGAACGTTGGCGTGTGGGTTAATGGCTGTGTTGTGTATAAGGTGGCCGGTTAATTCTGCGGCAAAATAAGGGGCGAGGGTGCATCCCTTGGTGCCCATGCCGTTGAATATGCCTACAGAAGGCATTTGCGGGTGCAGCCCCACGAATGGCCTTCGCTCCATATTGGCCGGCCTTTCAGATGCAAGATGGTCCAGCACCCGGAAAGAATGTTTCAGCCATTGCTGCAGGTGGGCTTCTGTTTTTTTGCGGAAAGATTCACTGGGTTGCAGGTCAGTGAAATCCCATTCGTAGGAAGATCCCACCCAGAAGTATCCATCCTTCCAGGGCACAATGGTCATTCCTTGTTTAAAGATATGGCTGGCGGGTAAGCCCGATATGTCAACGATCAGCGCCTGCCCTTTGTTCCGGGCATAGGGCAGGCGTTTGAAATAGGGATTATCAAATCCTGCCGCGCCTTCGCAGAAGAATATCTTACCGGCACTATGTTCTTTATAAATAACTTTTTCCGGTGCGATGGTACAGTGTTCCCATACAAATCTCTCGGGAAGCAGTTCATTGAGCGAAATGAGTTGTTCTCTCCATAATGCCAGCAGTGCGGTGATATTCACGAGCCAGCAGGGATCTGTTTCGCCAATGCCAAAGGGATAATGGAAATGTTCTCTCCATGCCTGCCCGTTGGCGGGTACACGCAGGTATTCACTCTCTTCAGGCAGCCGCTCCCTGAAAGCCAGCTCCATCTGTGCCGTGGGATGGAAATCGAGGATATTGCACTGGCGTATGAGTTGCGTACCCAGTTCATTACCCAGTTCCCGGTAAGCGCTCACCGCGAAAGGCATCAGCGTATCGATCATCCATGTGCGCACCATCCTGCGGCCGGTAATGGGATTGATCACGCCGCTGGCCACTTTGGACGCGGTATACGGCAGGCTCTCATCTATCACCAGCACTTTCTTCCCCTCCTTTACCAGGTACCTGCTCAAAAAACTCCCCGCCAGTCCCTGTCCGATGATGAAATAATCAAAATGCATAACGCAAATATCGATATTCATTATTCCCTCACCCTCACTTTCCCTCCTTCCGAGTGCCCTGTAAACTCCGGGGCATACATGCATTGTATGGTGGCCATGCCGGAAGAGAAGATGCCGGTATGGGTGATGTAGACCGGGTATTCGAAAACATAAGTGCCTTTATTGAGTTGACCGAAGAAGAAATCGGTGCCGGTATCACGCGTGCTTTCGTAATAGCCGAGCCCGCCCTGCCAGCGGTAACCGCTGAGTACATTCATCGGCTCCATGGATGCGGCGCGTGTGTCTTTGAGATGCACATAGTCCATATCCCTGTCTGAACGTATTTCCAGCCTGATAATCACCTTATCGCCAACAGCCAGTTCTTCATTGTCTGCAACGGCCTGTAGTTGTTTGCCTTTATCCGTATTTTTTTCGATAAACAGTTTCCTGGTCACGGATAGTGGTGAAGATGCGGATGTGATCTTATCCATGTCTTCAAAATACTGCCAGTAAACACTTCCCCAGGAAGGCGATGTGGTTTCGGGTTTGCCTGTTGTATATACAGATACGGTAATATCGCCCATCTGGTTATTTACCAGCCTGCCGTCTATCCGTTTTTTGAAATAACCTGTGCCTGCTTCGGCTTCATTGATATTGCTTACCGTGGTAGTATTGCCAAGGCGTATGGTAACTGTTTTATCTGTGTTCAGCCAGTCGCTGCCATTCAGCAATATGGCATAGCATGCATCGGCTGTGGCAATGGTGGTACCCCAATGATTGGTTTGTTTGTTGAGCAGCAGCCAGGTTTTCATATCATTGATATAACCGGTAATGCGGTTATCTTTTGCGCCCTGGCTGATCTCAGACATGAATGCGATCATCATACCCTGGTATTCCACGGGGGACTGGTACCAATGACTGGTAAGGGTATTCTTCCAGAACATACCTTTCTCTGTATCCGTGCCGGCGTTTTCAACCAGTGCGGGGAGTATGGTGTTGTATGCAAGCCTGGTTTCCTTGTTGCGGTAACTGATCAGCCCTATCTGTGCGCGGTAATAGTTATTGAAACTGATCCAGAAACGTTTTGCCTGCCCGTAATAATATTCGCTCGCCTGCTCTGCCTGCTGCGGTATATTCCTGAAGAAGCTGCGCATATAGAGATAGTCGATCTGCGTACCCGATACATGCTGGCTGGAGAGCGTTGATTTATTTTTTACAAGGTAATCATAGTCTGCGGCCAGCTTGCTGTCAAGGTAATCCAATGCGCGCCTGATCAGCGGCTGCAACCTGGCAGCTGCACCGGGTGCAAGCGCGCCAAGCTGTTTGAGTTTTCCGATGCCTGTGAGGATATAATTAGTGATATACCTGTCTTCCATACCTCCCTTGAACCAGCTGAAGCTGCCGTTCGGTAATTGCAGCTGCTGCAGTTTCTGCAGGAAGGTCTCGGATTGGGAAGCCAGCTTTGCCATATCCATCAGCAGGGCGAGGTTCTTTTTCTGCTGTGCTTCATTTTCGGCCTGCATTACCCAGGGTGTTTCCTGCAGCAATACCTGTTTCAGCTCTTCGTTTTTCTGCAGGTTGCTCAGCAGGGCAGTGGAATCCTTTTTCCATTGCTCGAACACCTGCCTGATGCGCGGATGTTTATTCAGGATGAAAGATGACAGCGTGGTAGCATAGAAACGGTTGAAGGACTGTTCGGAACATTCATAGGGATATTCTATCAGGTAAGGCAATGCCTGTACGGCATACCATACCGGGTTGCTTGTGTATTCAACCGTAATGTCCTGTTGTGAAAGGCTTTCGCTGTTGTTGTTCAGGAGTTTTTCGAACCGGAACGATTGCGTAGTATCTTTTTTCAGCAGGAGGGGAAGGCTTTCCGTTACCAGTACGCGATTGGTGAGCACGGGCAATGTATTCTCTTCGCCATCGCTGGTATTGCCGGCCTTGGCAATGATGCGCCAGGTTAAGGGCCTGTTATAGCTGAAAGGAACCTGTATGGGAAATTTCACCACCATGCTTTGTCCCGGCGCAACCGTAAAATATTGAGATGGGAAAATATTCTGGAACCATCCGTCAACGGAAGTGTGTGTAGTGGCATCGATCAGTTCGAGTGTGGCCTGTCCTTTCAGTTCCTGGTTACCCATGTTCACGATCTTGCTGATGAATTCCATATTATCCCCCTCGCGCAGGAACCTGGGCGCATTGGGTTGTACCATCAGTTCTTTCTGGGTAATGATGGTGGCAGTCTGCATGCCGGTAGCCAGTTCTTTCGTATGCGCAAAGCTCATCCATTTCCAGCGTGTTAATGCTTCGGGCATGGTAAAGCTGAAACTGTATTTACCTGATGAATCTGCATATAGTTGCGGGAAGAAGAAAGCGGTTTCTGTGAGGTTCTTTCTTACCTGTACAGGAATATCTGCAGCAGTATTTTTCTCAGGGACTGCGGTATTACCGGGAGGTGGTGGTGCGGACATCATATCATATGTTGTAGTATCCGCTTCACCAAGGGCAGCATTAGAGAAGGCAGGCCTGTTTTTTAGCATGGGCGCTGCGGCGCCGGCCACCCGCATCCTGGTCGCTGTTGTGTTTTCCATGG